>CAZZBU010000203.1:0-5468 GCA_964652315.1 uncultured Bacteroidales bacterium | reverse complement strand
TGTGTTTGAGATGAGGTTTTTCCATTGTTCGCTAACCTTTAAACAGGTTTGTATATTGATGTTTTTACCATTTTTTTTGACTCCCCAGGCCCATTCTTTTCCTTTATTGTCAATGCTGGCCTGTGTTATTTTTGCCAGGTTAGTAAGATAATTGATTCCGATTTGTTTATTTCCTATTTCTTCAGTTTTGTTTACAATGCCATAAAACCAAACCTCTCCATCCTCCTGTACTGAAGCAAAATTGTATTTTTCATCACCTGACTTCAGGTTTAGTGAGATGCGTTTACCTCTGCCTAATTTTGGTACAATATTGAGGTCTGCATTAAGTTCCTCAACAAAGTCCTGCAGTTCCTTTGCTTGTGCTTTACCAATGGCCTGTTCCAACCGTTCATAGAATACTTTTTCAGAAATGGTTCTACTTTGGCTTTCTACTTTTTGCGGTTCAGCTTCTTCTTCATACTTCTCTTCCGAAACCCGGTAAATAATTCGTTCAATCTCTTTGGTTTTACTTACAATACGTGGGGTTATCAACAGGCTTTTATCCATAGGGTTCTCAAATACAGGAAGCTCAATCAGCCCGAGGGTGAAATTCAGGTTGCCATTACGATGAATGTACTTTACCAGGTCTTCAGTGTTTTCCCTAATCCCATCTCCAATAAGGGTTAACAAAAACCTTCCTTTACTGAGGTTTTTCTGAACATTGTCAACAAAATCTGATTCTTCTGTCTCCGGTGAGGCCTGGTGAATAACCTCATACAAGCTTTTTTCCTTTGTTTTTCTGGCTTTCAGGCATTCCAGTTCAAATTTCGAATAATCCCATTTAGCCAGATCTTTGGCATAATCCAGGATTTGCCCCACTACCTTTCTCCTGGCTTCCGGATTTCGCCATAATTTGCATTCACCAATGGTGATAAAACCATATTCATTCACAAATACTAAATCGGCATACCCCGAATTGGTGGACAACTCTTTACATACAGGCACCATTCCTTCAAAGGTAGGTTCAAGTTCCTCAAAGGGAAGGATCTGTGGATTGGCAAAGCAAATTTCCTGTATCCAGGCTTCATTATACTTATCGGTATTATATGAGGCTTTTTGTAGTGTAAACGCTTCATTGTTATGTATTATCACCGGTGATGCATGTTGTTTCATAGCTCTTCTGTCATATATTCATTTTATTGCAAACTTAAAAATTCCGGGTTGATAATAGCAGAAATTCGTTTTCTGTTTATTGGTTAATAATTGATTCAATGTCTCCGAAAAATCCAATGTGTACCCGGCAAATATGGTTTGATAAGAGATAATTTCAGAAGATAAATTTCTCAGAATTATTTTTTATTATAAATTCAACCTCTATTAAACTACGGTAAAGCTTGTTTTCTATTGTGATAAAATTATCAAAACCAAAAATCGGATTTTAAAAGCGAAGCATTATGGCAGAATTAACTCCTTGGATTGACAATTACAAAAATCTTATTTCGGGTAGCATGCCCCACTTAAAGTATAATGAATTATACAAATGGGAAACCATACAACACTTCCAGGATAATTGGAATAATAAACATACGGCTGAAAACATAAGAGAAAACCTGACGCGTTCTTTCAATAGCAAGACTAATAATCTCTGGTCAGGGAGGAATTACTTACCATACAGTACCATACTTGATTATACTGAAAAAGTCCCAGAAGATGTGTCAACCATGTTTCATGACCTGTATAATGAAGAAATTGATGTGTATGAGAGAATGCAGAAGTTTCAAAACCGTGCAGCGCAAATAATGGATATGCTTTACCCTGAGGAGAACTGGACTCATTATCAGTCCGACAGGGCCATCATGGTTTATTTGGTTTTACGGTATCCGAATAAATATTACCTCTATAAGAATAATATGTTCAATCAATTTTGTATCAATACAAATTTTAGAGCTAAACCCGGCAGAGGTAAGAAGAACGATTTTACAATCTTAAAAGAATATGCACATATTTGCGATCAGATAAAAGCCATCCTTAAATCAGACAGGGAATTACTGGAAAAGCATCATAGCCGTATACCCTCCAATATAACGCTGGATGATGATTATAATATCTTAACCCAGGATTTTATATACGCGGTTGCTACGTATTTAAACCAATCAAAAAAGCATAAATACACCTTCAATGAATTTAAGGAACTGTTTGAAGAGTACCTTCAAAGGGTTGTCCCTGATAGTGCCCGAAACTATCTTTCCGGATTATCCATGATTGAAATAATGGCATTGGATAATAATCTAATCGATGAAAGTATTTATGAATTGCAAGCGCAAGAAAAATTTCAATCTTTTTTAAATCAATTAAAAAAGATAAAGGAATTCAATACCAACAATAAAGATAAGCATGATAAATTGAGTTCTGCATTAGCAAAATATGAAAATTTTTTAAATGAAGCCAACAAAACAAAAATAGAATCAAAAAAACCATTACTTCCTCCGTTAAATCAAATATTGTATGGGCCACCCGGCACTGGTAAAACTTATAATACAGTTAATAAAGCCATAGAAATAATTAACGGTGGTGGTTATATAAAATATAACAACAGAGAGCAGGTATTGGCTGAGTTTGAGCGATTGAAAGGACTGGGGCAAATTGACTTTGTCACGTTTCATCAATCCTTTACTTATGAAGATTTCATTGAGGGGATTAAACCTAAAATGTTGGATGAACAGCATGTAAATGAAACAACCGAGGATGGCGATATAAAGTATGAAATCAGAGATGGTGTATTCAAGAGAATTTGCAAAAAAGCTCAAGGGGTATCTACGAAAGGTGAGACCAAGCAGAGTTCTATTGATTTTGATACGGCCCGTTTTTTTAAAATGTCAATAGGTGGCAAGCAAAATCCTCATATTCATGACTGGTGTATTGAAAATAACAAAATTGCCTTAGGTTGGGGTGGTGATCAAGATTATTCTGATTTTTTATCAATCATTCCTAATTGGAAGAAATTCATTGTGAAGTTTAAGCAGGATTTACCTGAATTATATCAGGCCAGTGCTTATCATGCTCAGGCAATGCACTTGTTTCTTAGGATGAAAAAAGGAGATACAGTCCTTGTTTCAAAAGGAAACAAAATAATTGATGCTGTCGGAATCATCAGTAGTGATAAGTACATCTATGACGACACCCAGGATTTTGGATTTTATCAATTCCGTGAGGTTGATTGGATTGGTACAAACCTGAACGCTAGTCCTGATCTCTTTGTAAGAAAGAACATCAGTCAGCAAGCTATCTACGAGTTCTATCAAAAAGATATTAAACGTGAATACTTTAAAAAGGAGTTTTCCACGGTTAAAAAAGAAAGCAGACAAGACAAACATGTGCTAATTATCGATGAAATTAATCGCGGCAACGTTGCTGCTATCTTTGGCGAATTAATCACATTGATAGAGGATGATAAAAGGCTTGGTAAAAAGAATCAGCTTACGGTTACCCTTCCTTATTCTGGCAATGATGAAGAACCATTTGGGGTGCCTTCCAATTTATATATTATTGGTACAATGAACACAGCTGATCGCAGTGTGGAAGCTTTGGATACAGCTCTGAGAAGAAGGTTCAGTTTTGTTGAAATACCTCCTTCACCAGACCTGATAAAAGAGTATGGAACATCAGAAGATGGCAATGTCCAGGGTATTGATTTAATAGAATTGCTGGAATGTTTAAATAAACGAATTGAAATTCTGGTAGATAAAGATCATATGATAGGACACAGCTATTTTTTGAAAATAAATACCTTGGATGACTTAAAATTTGTATTTCACAATAAGATTATTCCATTGTTGCAGGAATACTTCTTTGGTGATTTTGGTAAAGTAGGGTTGGTGCTCGGACCGGGTTTTGTTAAAAAGGCGCAGTTAGATCCCACCTCAGATCCTTTTGCTGTTTTTGATTATGAAGCTCAGGTACTAATTGAGAAACCATTGTATAGAATAAATAATGTCATGGAAATGGGAGATCAAGACTTCATCAAGGCAGTTAAAACTCTTATGAAGCATTAGATGAGTTTTGCCGCAAAACATATTACTGTCTTTGAACATGAAACGATTCGGGTAAACCAGGTTGTTGATGGATGTAGGTTTGAAAATTCTCATCTGGAGGCATTACAACAATTTTTCGGTAAGCAAGGGGTTCCTTACTACCAGTTGGTTCATAATGGTGTGAAGTTTTCTGAATACGTTGGTATTATTCAGGTTGGCAACCTAACCATAAATGTATTGCCTAAGGCAGATAAGTCATGCATCTATACTTCAGATTCTGTTGCCAAAAGAAAATGGAATAACATGCTCATTGGAATGCTCAATGCGGTAGGTCATTTTGATATTCATGCGCCGAGTTCAAGTGTTTTAAGCCTTAATAACAATTCCATTCTTGATTTATATTGTGAATTGTTCGTGAGCGAACTTGAGCAGTTAATACACCGCGGACTCGTAAAAAAATACCGTCAAACTGAGGGTAATAGCAATGCATTGAAAGGAAGGTTGATTTTCTCCAGGAATATTCAGATTAATCTGGTTCACAAAGAAAAATTTTATGTAAGTCATACGATTTATGATACCAAACACCTTTTCCATTCTATTTTATATAAGGCATTGGTATTGGTAAATCGGATAAATCACAACCCTTTGCTTCAAAGTAAAATTAACGGTTTGATGATAGACTTTCCTGAAATGCAGGATGTTAAGGTTACCCAAGACACATTTTCACGGATTAACTATGATAGAAAAACTGAATCATATAGAAATGCCCTTAAGATAGCACGCTTAATACTTTTGAATTACCATCCTGATTTGGTTAACGGCAATAATGATGTACTAGCATTGATGTTCGATATGAATTTACTGTGGGAACGGTTTGTATTTGTCAGCCTAAAAAGAAATAAGGGTAAGGATTGGACAGTTAAAGCGCAGAATTCAAAGAATTTTTGGAAAAATGAATCAGGAAAAAGCTCAAGAATAAAGCCAGATATATTGATTAACCAAGGATTAGAGAGTTGTATTGTATTGGATACCAAATGGAAAAACCTTAATGGGAAAAGCCCCTCGCCTGATGATCTAAAACAGATGTATGTTTATCAAAAGTATTATCATACAAACAAGGTTGCCTTAATATATCCCGGTTCTACAAATTCAGCTATTAAGGGAACCTATTATGATGAACATACCGGCCATCTCAACAATAAACAATGCAGCATTATTTCACTTGAACCCAATGATAATATTTATCACTGGCAGAGTAATATTGTTGATGTAATAAGTGATTGGATGGATATGTGATTTCTGATTTTGTTGAAATATATATATTAGACGTAAGGAGATATAATTTGTGAGTGTTAGGCAAGCGAAAAAAAAGCCGCTACTTAAAAAAGCAGCGGCCAACCTTTGCAGTCCGTAGGGGAATCGAACCCCTGTTACCAGGATGAAAACCTGGCGTCCTAA
>CAZZBU010000202.1:0-5499 GCA_964652315.1 uncultured Bacteroidales bacterium | reverse complement strand
ATTGTCAATGTATCGAAATCATAGCTTAAGTATTCCACCCTTATGGCCCATTAACACCTCCATAACCACATTACCGTTTTACCAGGCAAAACCACATTGCGGTTATGACCATTATATATTTAGTTTTAATTTTTGTGAAAAATAGTATTTATTTTTCTGAAAAACAACTATATATCCGTTTGTAAACGTATGTAAACGTTTTTAAACGGGTATTTTTTTTTGCTTATCTTTTAGCCGTATAATTAACCCATTTTATTAACCCGTAAAACCAAAAATCATTATGGCACAGATTAAAAAACAGTATGCAGACGATGAAAGAACCAGTCTGCTTCGCAAAACCATTGAAACCGCCACAAGCGACAAACAACAAAACAATCACTACATCAGTGATGCAACCCTGGAAGCCGCAAAGGCATTTCTACCCGGTTGGACCTCCGGTGTTACCGTACTTCAAACCTTTCTGAGCAATCGTTCCCGGGAAGTCAGAGAGAAAAACGAAGCCATCGGTTTGCCAGCGCTGAATGGCATTTGGTGCCTTACAAAAAGCGTATTGCTGCCGCAACAGGCCATTTGGTATATGTTGAACAGGCCTGGTGGGTGAATGCGAAAACCCGCTAGAGGTTTAGGGGTGAGGCCCCCCTTTACGTACCCGACTTTTATTATCATTTAATTCTTGTAATACCGTTTCAAAAGTTTCCGGGTATGCTACTATATCTTCCAAATTATATCCTTTTGTATCTATTAAATATGTCAATGCGAACCTATACAACCGGTACCTGTGCCATGGATTATTAATATAGTCCTGAGATTTAATCAGATCCAACATTTGATTTTCATCAATTTTTTTATCATTAAATGCAACCCACTCACAGACACCCTCAATTTTCCAGTTTTCGGTTTTAATTAACCTTTTGTATTTTTTTAACCCAATCTTTTCACGAAGGCCGATATGGGCCGATTCGTGTGCAATAACACTTTTTATGCTTCTGCCTTTTAGTTTTCCATTTTTATCTGAACTGAATGCTATATTATTTTTAAAATCAGCATTGGCAATGTAAATATTATTTGTAACCATATCTGAAGCACCAGATGGTTTACGTCCTAAAAATGTATGTAACCAAAACAAAGGATATGAATTACAAATAAAGACATCGTAACGCTTTTTGTTACAATCAAGAAAATCATTTAATACTAATTTATTTGTCGAATTAATGATTTCTACGACAACCGAATCAATAGGTGAACCAGCATAAAATGTATAATTATTATATTTGAACTTATGCATGTATAGCCATTCAGGATACAGTTTTATTATCCCTAATATTGAAAAAAAGATAACAAGAGTAATTAATGCCTTCTTTTTCATCAATCGAGATTCTTTGAATTTCAAGTTTTTAATATCATTAAATTTTAATCGTCTATTGTCTTGTAGGATGTTTTTTGCAATTAGGCACAACGTGATAGGGAAACAGGTTCACCGTTCACTCTTTCCCTACTCGTCGGTATGCACAACTTCGATGTTATAATCTTTTGTGTACTTAATGATTTTGGTTGCTGTATTCTGGAACCCGGTATATATGCTTTCACGGACAAAATGATAATCAGTCATGAGTAACCCGGCATTGTAAAATTCCAGGCAGCCTGGAAACTGATTTCCAAATATTCGCAGGGCATTACCGAAATAAAAACTTATATCGTATCCCAGATAGGTAAAGTTGAACCCTGAAAAGGTGTATCTTACAGGTACATTTTTAAACAAAGTGTGATATTTTTTTATAAATGTTGAAATCTCAGGATCGTCCAGTTCAAAATAAAACGGGGTATAAATCTGTACCTGGAGGTTGTGGAAGTAATCCGGGTCAATGTTTTCAAAGCGTTGCCACTGAGGTTCTCCAAAGACTTCAATATTGTAAGCTTTGGCCAACAGGTTCAGCCTCGACAACACCGAGCTTACGTACGTCTCGGAATGTGAGGGTATAACTACCAGGTTTTGGGTATCGCGCACCAGCGATTGCATCAGGTCAGGGGTTGTTTCTTCGTCTAAGATAACTTCTTTTAGTATTACACTATCAAGAATGCCTTGTTCCCTCAAACTTTCATAAAATGTCTTCCTGAATTGATTGATTTCGGGCATCAGCACAGAATCCCCTTTATGAATTAGGATAAAATTCTTTTCTGAAAACCCAGTAAGGTAATCACAAACCACTTCAATCTGTGCCTGTCTGTTTGGCATAACCTGAAAGAAATAAGGATTGTAAAACAAGGTTCTGGGTTCATTGAGAATTGGAGATATCAGAGGGATACCTTTTTCATTGGCATATTCTGATAACAATTGAATGTTTTCACGGAAAACCGGACCGATAATGATATCCGGTTCTATTCTTTCAATTTCATTTAAAATGGCCCTGGTTTTATCCGGGCTTCTTTCAGTATCAAAAACATAAACATCCATTTTCATGCCCAGACGTTTCAGACTGTCAATGGCCATCAAAGCCCCCTCATAGAACTCCAGGAAAATATTATCCCTGGACACATGTTCAGGCCTCTGATCTGTTTCTCCATCATCTTCTAAAAGAAGGGTATCTGTTTCTTCCGGATTGGGTTCTTTCAGGTTAAAAGGCAGTACATAGGCAATCTTGTATGTTTTAAAACGGTCAAACTCGCTTGTACAATCAAATTCAACCGGTACACGCCCTAAACTGTCGATAGTTGGCATTTCGACGGTATCTTTGGCTGTGAATGCAGTGTCTTCGCGGGCTGTTTCCAACACGTGTTCAATCTGTCCCTCCCTGAATGGAATACGCAAGCGTTGCCCGGCTTTGAGGCCTTCAACCATAGTTGGGTTTAATGTCACGAGTTCATCAATGGACACCCGGTAGCGTTTGCTCAGCAAATAAGGTGTATCCCCTGGTTGCACTGTGTAATAAAAAAAATCCTGGTCTGTTTTTTTTCTCCTTTTTTCTTTTGTATCCACAGCATTCTTTGGTATGCGCACCACCTGATCAATCTGCAGGGTTCCATCCTGGGTTTGTGGATTATATTTAACAATGCTGTCAATGGGCATGCCATATTTCTTTGACAGGAAAAAAAGCGTTTGGCGGGCTTTGACCGTATGGAAAATAAACCGGTCAGAATCATCCAATTCAGGCTGTTGCAGGGCCTGGCGTTCAGAAACAGGAATCTTTAATGCCTGTCCTACCTGAAGCGGTCCGTACATTACGCTGATGTTTTCAGCGGCAATGTCTTTTTCCGAAACCCCGTAGGCCTGACTAATGGAATAGAGGGTCTGGCCTTTTTTTACAACATGGATGTTGTATAATTTCCCTCCAATAGAAACCTTGTCGTTTGATACTTCAACTGTTGGAATGGTATCCTGCTGACCAAAAACACTCAGCCCTCCAAGAGAAAACAACAGAAAACCAACTGTTAATAACAATTTCCGGAAATAAACTTGTAGTGTATCCAACGATTTTAATTTAAATGTGCATTGCAAAAGTAAGAAAGTCTGCATTTTTTTACAAAGCTAAAGTTAAACCATAAAAAAGTGCAGAACGATACTTAAAGCAGTCTATACAATTATCTCTAACCCTCAAATGCCGGGATTATTGCAATTTCTTCAAATAATCAGTCACATTTTTTTCAATGCGCTGATGAATGTTCGCTCCATCTGCTCTTCTGAAAGGCTCACCGGTAATTTTTTCATACAATTCAATGTAGCGCTCCGAGACTTCTTTGATAAATTCATCAGGCATTTGTGGGACTGTCTGGCCTTCTTTACCCTGAAAACCATTGGCAATAAGCCATTGCCGAACAAATTCCTTGCTGAGTTGTTTTTGTTGTTCTCCTTTGGCCTGGCGTTCTTCATAGCCATCAAGGTAAAAATACCTGGATGAGTCCGGGGTATTGATTTCATCAATCAGGTAAATCTTTCCTTCTTTTTTTCCAAACTCATACTTGGTATCAACCAAAATCAGGCCCATTTTTTCCGCCATTTCAGTACCTCTTTTAAACAAGTCCCTGGTATATTTTTCAAGCTGGGTATACTCTTCTTCAGAAACTATGCCCCGGGCTATAATAGCCTCCCTGGAAATATCTTCATCATGACCGGCATCGGCTTTTGTTGTAGGGGTAATAATGGGTCCGGGAAATTTCTGGTGCTCCTTCATACCATCAGGAAGAGGGACACCACACAATGTCCGTTTTCCGTCGCGATACTCACGCCAGGCATGCCCGGTAAGGTATCCGCGGATTACCATCTCCACTTTATAAGGCTCACAAAGATGCCCTACAGTAACCATTGGATCGGGCGAGGCAATTTTCCAGTTGGGTACAATATCGCTGGTAGCATCAAGGAATTTCACAGCAATCTGGTTTAAAACCTGTCCCTTGTAAGGAATTCCTTTTGGAAGAATAACATCGAAAGCTGAAATCCGATCAGAAACCACCATTACCAGGTAATCGTCATTGATGTTATATACATCACGGACTTTTCCCTTGTACACGTTTTTTTGACCGGGAAAACTGAAGTTTGTCGTTGTAATTGCTTCTGCCATGTTAATTCGTTTTTGTTTTGATTTTAAGGCCTGCGATTTTCATAGGCTTCAATAATTTTTTTAACCAGGGGATGCCTTACTACATCACGTACATCAAACTCAATTGTGCTTATGCCTTTGATATCCCTGAGAATTTCGAGGGCCATAATCATCCCTGATTTCACTTTGGTTGGCAAGTCAATCTGAGTGATGTCACCGGTAACAATAAACTTTGCATTTTTGCCCATCCGTGTAAGAAACATTTTAAACTGATTGATGGTGGCATTTTGTCCTTCATCAAGGATAACAAACGCATTGTCAAGGGTACGGCCCCTCATAAAAGCCAAAGGGGCTATCTCAATGGTGCCATCCTCAAGATAGGTAGCCAGCCTTCGTGGAGGAATCATATCGCGAAGCCCGTCATACAGGGGCTGCAGGTAGGGATCGAGTTTTTCCTTCAAGTCACCGGGCAAAAAACCCAGGCTTTCACCTGCTTCCACTGCCGGACGGGTGAGGATAATGCGTTTTACTTCCTTGTTGCGCAAGGCCCTAACAGCAAGTGCTATGGCTGTATATGTTTTCCCTGTTCCGGCCGGCCCGAGTGCAAGTATCAAATCATTGGCATCATATTCTTTTACCAGCTTTTGCTGATTCACTGTACGTGCCTTAATTACCTTACCATGATTACCAAACACAATGATATCCTCCCCTTCCGGAGGCCGGTGCTTTTCAATGCTTATATCATGCTCAATCACCTCTTCGATATCGTGCAAGGTAAGCTTGTTGTAACGATGATAAAAACTTATCAGGGCTTCTGTTTTGTTTTCAAACTGAGTTATCTCATTCAATTCACCAATGACAATGATTTCCTGTCCGCGTCCAATTATCTTTAATTTTGGGAAATAGCTTTTAATTTTTTCCAGTAAAACATTGTTGGCACCATATAAACTCACAGGATCAATTCCTT
>CAZZBU010000201.1:0-5524 GCA_964652315.1 uncultured Bacteroidales bacterium | reverse complement strand
TTTAGCGTTTCTTAGTTTTGCGACCTTTGCGTGGTATTTTGTTTCTTGTTAGACACCCTCGAAAATTCGCGTTAAACCGTGTATCCCGATAAATATCGGGACACGGTTAAACAAAAATATATACGGTTCTAAGGAAATATTATTAAATCTGTATAAAACTTTCTGACAGCATGTTCAATTCACAAAAAAGGTTAACTTTAATAAGTTAAAATAGCGGTAATTCAGGATAAGGACATTAATAGAAACACCCATGAATGAAAAGCAACTAATTTCCAGTAACTTATTTGAAACGATCGAGATAGGTATTGTTTATCAGGACAGCAGTGGGAAAATCCTGGCTTCCAATCCTGCGGCTGAAAAAATTTTGGGATATTCACCTGAAAAAATCACAGGGATAAATATGGAGGCCCCTGATTGGGGTTTTGTAAAGCCTGATGGCTCCACTGTTTCAACCGATGAACTTCCTTCAATGATTGCTTTGAATACCGGCAAAATCATCAAGGATTCGATATTGGGCGTTTATAATCCGGAAAAAGCCATACAGGTTTGGCTAAACATAAATGCCGTTCCCGAATTTCAGGAAGGAGAAGAGAAACCGTTTCGTGTGTTTGTAACATTTAATGACATTACCGACAGGTTTCTTATGGAACGTAAGATGAAAGAAACCGAAGAAAAGTTCAAGGCTTTATTTGAGAACAGCCCTATTGGTGTAGCCTACCACCGGATGGTATATGACACCAACGGCAATGCCATTGATTATTATTTTTTGGATGCCAATGAGAATTACCAGAAACTCACCGGAATCGATCCTCGTGGTAAGCTTGTTACAGAAGCATTTCCCGGCATTGAAAACGATCCTGCCGATTGGATTGGCACCTTTGCCCGCGCCGGTCGCGATGGCGAAGTCATCCGGTTTCAGCAGCACCTCGAACCGGTCGATCGATGGTACGACGCTGTTGGATTTCAGAGCTCACCTGATCACTTTGTGGCTGCTTTCCTGGAGATAACGGAACAAAAAAAGAAGGAGATTGAGTTGGAGCGGTTAAAGAACGAACTCGAAGATAAAGTAAAAGAAAGAACCCGCGAGTTGGAGGAAGAAAAAGAACGTGCTGAAGCAGCCAACCGGGCCAAGACAACTTTTCTTGCCAACATGAGCCATGAGCTGCGCACCCCGTTAAATGCTGTGCTTGGGTACACTGATATTCTAAAATCAAAGGAATATGACGAAACCCGTCAGCAATACCTCAATTCAATCTCAACCAGTGGCAATGCCCTGCTGAGTTTGATCAATGACGTGCTTGATTTATCCAAAATAGAAACCGGTAAGTTTGAGTTGCAGCATTCTGTTGTGGCTTTGAAGACCTTGTTTGAGGAGATAAACATCATTTTTAATAAAAAAATCACAGATAAAGGCCTTGCTTTTACTATCAGTACGGATCCATCCGTTCCTGAGCATTTGTTGTTGGATGAGGTTCGGCTCCGACAGATATTAATCAACCTGGTAGGTAATGCCGTGAAATTTACCGAAAAAGGATACATAGCCATTCGCTGCAGTCCACTGACAAAAGAAAACTCAAGCCCTGGAGAAATCCATCTGAAAATTGAAGTAGAGGATACCGGTAAAGGCATCGTGAAAAGTGAGTTAAAACGTATTTTCAACGCCTTTGAACAGGCAAAACAGCAGAAAGTGTCAGAGTATGAAGGTACTGGTCTTGGGTTGGCCATCAGCAAAAATCTGGCTGAATTAATGCAGGGTGAAATTCAGGTTGAGAGTACACCCGGCAAAGGCTCATTATTTACCCTTATAATACGGCATGTCGAAATCATTTCAGACAAAGAAAAAATCCGTAAAAAGAAGCTGTTGGATCCCGAAAGCGTTACATTTAAAGGAGGAAAGGTACTAATCACCGATGATATTGATTACAACCGGGATATGATGGGTACATATCTGCAACCATACAATTTTGAACTGAGTTTTGCATCAAATGGAAAAGAGGCACTAGAAATCATAAAGAATGAAACACCGGATATTCTGTTGCTCGACCTAAAAATGCCCGTGATGGATGGATTTGAACTATCCAAACTGCTGAAAGGTTCAGCCATATACCGAAAGATACCTGTCATAGCAATTTCTGCCTCTTCATTAAGAGAGGATGAAAATGAAATAAGTAAATACTGTGATGGATTTTTAAGAAAACCTGTAAGCAGGGCTGAAGTGGTAACCGAAATGGTAAGGTTTATCGACGCAGATATTGATGTAAGCGAAACATCGGACAATGGGGTGACAGATTTTGGCTCCAGACCGCACCGGGAGGAATTAAGTGATATTAAAAGCAAGGTGCTGGATGGTGATATGGATGGCATTATTTCTCTTGTAAATGACCGGCTAAAAAACACAGCGCATCCAAAATTTTATGCACAGATAAAACATCTGGCAATCGCATGTGATGAAAGGGCAATAATCAGCATGTTAAAACAATAATTTTTCCTATCTTCAATGTCAATGAGCAAAAAAAACAGCAAGATACTTATTGTGGATGATAAGCCGGAAAACCTTCAGGTATTGAAAGGTATCCTTAACGATGAGGGGTATTCAGTATATATTGCCTCCACAGGAACCATGGCCCTGGAGCGTGCCAACCGCTTAAAGCCCACATTAGTTTTACTGGATGTAGGAATGCCTGATATGAGTGGGTTTGAAGTGTGTCAGGAACTAAAATCCAACCCTGATTTGCTATCAATACCGGTCTTGTTTGTAACAGCCGCCAATGATTCTAAAAGCATTGCGGAAGGTTTCAGGGTTGGTGGTGTGGATTACATTACCAAACCTTTTCAAAAAGAAGAATTATTGGCCAGGGTGAATACACACCTGAAAATAGTAAATGTGAACCTTACCCTTGAACAAAAGGTTATGGAACGCACGCTGGAACTACAGACTGAAAAAAATACCGCGGCTGAAATTGCCGAAAACCTGTATGTAACTTTACAGTCAATAGGCGATGCGGTTATTGCGACCGATATTGAGGGGCATATAACGCGCATGAATCCTGTTGCTGAAAGATTGACCGGCTGGAATTCAAAAGATGCATTGGGCCGGAAGTTATCGGAAGTATTTCAAATTATCGATGCAAATTCAGCCAACGTACTACCGAATCCTGTATTCGAAGTTTTAAAATCCGGAAATAGCACCGAATATCATGGGTACACCCAACTTCGCTCAAAAGATAATGCACTTTTCTATATTTCTGATTCAGCCTCTCCAATTCGCAACACCAAAAAAGAAATTATTGGCGTGGTGGTTGTTTTCAGAGATATTACCGAAGAACATAAGATGCAGCTTGCGCTCCAGGAAAGTGAAAGCCGGTTTAAACTGGCAGCAGAAGGCACCGGTGATGGTCTGTGGGATTGGAACCCTCTTACTGACCAGACTTTTATTTCTGAACAATATGCCCGTATGCTCGGGTACGAACCCGGAGATTTACCACAATCCGATGCAGCCTGGACCGGCTTACTCCATCCGGATGATAAGGAATATGCGCTGGTTAAAGTGGAGGAATACCTGCAGGGAAAGACCGATCATTTTGAAGCTGTTTTCAGAATGAAGGCTAAAGATGGTACTTACCGGTGGATTAGGGGTAGAGGGAAGGCACTTTTTGATGAGAATAATCGCGCCACCCGGTTTGTAGGTTTTATTACAGATATCACCGAGCAAAAGGAAACTCAGGATGAAATAATCAGAAAAAACCAGGAGTTGTCAGACTCTTTGGTGCGCATCCAGGAAATTAATGCAGAGTTGGAGGAAGCCAAAGAAAAAGCAGAATTAAGCGATCGGTTGAAAACAGCTTTTCTGGCCAACCTGAGTCACGAAATCCGCACTCCAATGAACGGAATTCTTGGTTTTGCCAACCTGCTGCAATCCGAAGATCTGGACCCATCCAGGCATAAACGTTACCTGGATGTCATTAAGCGTAGTGGCCACCGGATGCTTAATCTGATCAATGATTTGGTGGATATTTCAAAGATTGAATCCGGTCAGGTAGAAGTGGTGAATACTGAAACAAACCTTAATGACTTATTGGACAACCTGTTTTTATTATTTAAGCCTGAAGCAGATGCAAAACAACTTGATTTTTCATTGGAAAAAGGCCTGGCTGATGAGGGGGCTGTAATTTTAACCGATGATGTTAAGCTCGAACAGGTATTGTCTAACCTGTTAAAGAATGCTTTGAAGTTTACCAAAAAGGGCCGGATTGGTATGGCGTATGAACTTAAGGGTGAAATGTTGTATTTCCGTGTTGAAGATACAGGAATAGGCATCCCGGAAGGATTGCACGAAACAATATTTGAACGGTTTCGAAAAGCTGAGGACAGTCAGTTTACAGCCGAGGAGGGAAGCGGACTGGGGTTATCCATCTCAAAAGCATTTGTTGAATTGATGCAGGGCGAAATCTGGGTGGAATCAGAAGTGGGTAAGGGATCTGCATTTAGTTTTACAATCCCCTATAATCCGGTTCATTCAAAGCCAGATGCAATAAAGGAATTTCATGGTCTTGAAAATATTAAAGATGAGATAGTAATACTGGTGGCAGAGGATGATGAAGTGAGTTTTCGATTGCTTGAAGAGTTGTTGAATAAACCAAATATCAGGCTTGTACAGGTAATTACAGGAAAAGATGCTGTTGATGCAGTCCGTAACAATGCTGAAATTGATATGGTATTTATGGATGTGAAACTACCCGGATTGAACGGCCTGGAAGCCGTCCGCGAGATCCGGAAGTTTAACAGGAAGATACCGGTTATTGCTCAAACAGCTTATGCTTCCGATAGCGACAGAAAAGAGGCTCTAAACGCCGGTTGCAACGATTACATTTCCAAACCCATTGAGATGCATCATTTTGAGTCTATCCTTCATAAGTTTCTATCTTAGGATTTGTATTTATTTTGCATTTAATCCCACAACATCCTTTTTTTTTTTGAGCCGGGATGGCCATAGGATTCGAATTTCCTTATGGTTCAACGCATGGTACAAGGATACCAGTAATTGTATTTGCCCTGAAAAACATTCTCAGGAATTATTGAACAGAATGATGACCGTGCTTTTATCAGATGTTCACTGGATGAAATAATATATTCTGTTACTATTCAACCCAATAGTTTTCCACTTTAGGCCAATCTATTTTTTCAAAAACTGTCTCAGTACATAATGCAGGATTCCCCCATTTTTGTAATATTCAATCTCAATGTTGGAATCCAGCCGGCATTGGACGGTAAAGGTTTTTGTTTCACCATTATCATTTTCAGCTTTTACCTCAATCTTTTTTAAAGGGTTTAATCCAACTTCAATACCGCTGATGGTATATTTTTCCCTTCCGGTGAGCCCGAGGGATTCAGCATTTTCACCTTCCTGGTACTGTAATGGTAGTATGCCCATACCCACCAGGTTGCTCCGGTGGATGCGTTCATAGCTTTCGGCGATCACGGCCTTTATTCCCAATAAGTTGGTGCCTTTAGCTGCCCAGTCGCG
>CAZZBU010000200.1:0-5548 GCA_964652315.1 uncultured Bacteroidales bacterium | reverse complement strand
TGATAATTATCACGATTCCTGCAATTAATTTTTATTTTTGTCCTTTGCTCTGAGTTAGCTAACTAATAATCGTATCATAATAAAAAAATTTTATAGCATGACAAAGTACAGGAAGATAATACTTGATGAGAAAGAGATGCCGGATAAGTGGTATAATGTGGTAGCAGATATGCCAAACAAACCCTTGCCACCTTTGCATCCTGCCACAAAACAACCTGTAGGCCCGGAAGATTTGGCCCCGTTGTTTCCAATGGAGTTGATCAAACAGGAAGTTTCAACCGACCGGTGGATTGACATTCCTGAACAAGTCATGGATATCTTAAAAATATGGCGGCCCAGCCCGATGTACCGGGCTTATAACCTGGAGAAATTCCTGGATACGCCGGCAAAAATTTATTTTAAAAACGAAGGGGTGAGCCCTGCTGGTTCGCATAAGCCCAATACTGCCGTTCCACAGGCATACTATAATTACAAGGAGGGTGTTAAACGCATCACCACCGAAACTGGCGCCGGACAGTGGGGGAGTGCCCTGAGTTTTGCCACCCAGATGTTTGACATCGACTTAAAAGTGTTTATGGTAAAAGTGAGTTATGAGCAAAAGCCTTACCGGAAGTTTATGATGAACACCTGGAAAGCTGATGTTGTACCTTCGCCCAGTAATCTGACTGAATCAGGCCGTAAAATTTTAGCGCAGGATCCTGATTCACCGGGTAGTCTGGGTATTGCAATCTCAGAGGCTGTGGAGATGGCTGCCAAAGATGAAGGAACCCGGTATTCTTTGGGAAGCGTGCTAAACCATGTTTTACTGCACCAAACCATCATTGGCCAGGAATCCATTAAGCAACTCGAAAAATTCGATACAGAAGCCGATGTGGTAATTGGTTGTTTTGGCGGAGGATCCAATTTTTCCGGAATGGCTTTTCCTTTTGTTCGTGAGAATCTGGTAAACAATAAGAACATAAAAATTATTGCTGCCGAACCGGCCTCCTGTCCAAAACTTACAAGGGGCCAGTTTCAGTATGATTTTGGTGACACAGTGGGTTTGACGCCTCTGTTGGCCATGTACACCCTGGGTCATAATTTTGTGCCGGCTAAGATACATGCCGGTGGGTTGCGCTATCATGGAGCTGGTACTATTGTTAGCCAGTTGTTAAAAGACAATTTGATATCTGCTGAATCTGTACACCAACTGGAAACCTTTGAAGCCGGTGTGAATTTTGCCCGTCTGGAAGGGTTTATCCCGGCACCGGAAACCTGCCATGCCATTGCACTTGCGATTCGTGAAGCTAAACGTGCTAAAGAAGAAGGAAAAGAAAAATCCATTGTCTTTAACTTTTCCGGACATGGGATGGTGGACCTGGCAGCCTATGATAAGTATTTCTCAGGCAGCCTTGAAAATCATGAAATAACTGAGGAACAGATTAAGCAAAGCCTGAGTGAGTTGGATCAGATAATATAATAGTTGGAAGAAGTTGAGGGTGAAACGGTAAATGGTAAACGGTAAACGGTAAACAGTAAGAGGTAAGAAGTAAGAGGTAAGAAGTAAGGGGTGAGAGGTAAGGATACTTCTTTGAGCTATGAGCCAGGAGCTAATCTTACTTTTACACTGGCCCGAATTCAAATACAGACCTTTCAGCGTTCTTTGAACCTGAAAGCGTCTGGTTAAAATCAGCGTAAATCAGTGTAATCCGCGATTAAACATTTTAATATGCGGATTTTAGGGGATAAAAAAATCCCTGACCATTTTGGCCAGGGATTTTGTTTTTAGGTATAGGTAATAGACAATTATAAGTTGTAAGCGCTTTCACCATGTTCGTAAACGTCAAGACCTTCTTCTTCGATACGCTTAGAAACACGCAGGCCATTTGTAGCTTTCAGTACTTTAAACAGGATGAATCCCATAATGAGGGCCCATGCTCCAATAGCAAGTACACCAACAGCCTGGATTCCCAATTGTTTTAATCCGCCGCCATAAAGCAGTCCTGTTTCTGTTGCAAAAATACCAACCAATAAAGTACCAACAGCACCACATACTCCGTGAACGGATATCGCACCAACAGGGTCATCTATTTTAAGGACTTTATCAAAGAACTCAACGCTGAAAGGAAGGATGAAACCTGCGATGATCCCAATAGCAACAGCACCTGCCGGACTTACATTGGCACAACCGGCCGTGATAGCTACTAAGCCGGCCAATGCGCCGTTCAGCGAAATGGATAGGGTAGGACGCTTATATCGTGCCCATGAAACTATCATGGCGGTGATGGCGCCAGCAGCAGCTGAGAGGTTGGTGGTAAGGGCAATTTTGCCAATGGCGATGGTACTGCTTCCGGTTGCTGCTAATTCAGAACCCGGGTTGAAACCAAACCAACCAAACCACAGGATGAATACCCCCAGCGCACCATATGCCATGTTATGCCCCGGAATTGCACGGGCTTTGCCATCAGCTGTGTATTTTCCAAGTCTGGGTCCAAGCGTGGCTGCACCTGCCAAACCTACCCAGGCTCCAACGGAGTGTACAATGGTAGAGCCTGCAAAATCAATGAAACCCCATTCTTCAATAACTTCACCGGCTGCGTCAATAACGGTACCAAAAGATGATAACCATCCACCACCCCAGTGCCAGAAACCACTAATGGGGTATATTATTACTGTAATAACAATGCTAAATGCAATGTAAGCATTGAACTTCGTGCGTTCAGCAACGGCTCCTGAAACTATTGTTGCTGCTGTAGCGGCAAACACGGTTTGAAACATCAGGTCGGTATAATTTGCATAGGCACCAAATCCCTCATCCGCGAAAGCAAAGTTGGTTGCAGGGTTACCCATAAAGCCTCCAAGCCATGAAGCTCCATACATAATGGAATATCCAATGAGCCAATACGATATTGCCCCTATGGAGAAGTCCATAAGGTTTTTCATTAAAATGTTGGCGGTGTTTTTTGAACGTGTAAAACCTGCCTCAACAAGGGCGAAACCTGGCTGCATAAACATCACCAGAAAGGTTGCTAACAATAGCCATATATTGTTAATCGATACGTCTAATCCAATGGTAGTAACTGCTTCTTCCATGATTAACTGTTTTTAAATGATTATAATTTTGTTAATTAATTGGAGTAGTGAGGGATTATTATTCTTCGCCCTCGATGTACAGGGATTTGTCTCCACGTTCACCTGTGCGGATGCGGTAGGCATCATTTATATCAGAGATGAATATTTTCCCATCACCGATTTCTCCTGTTTTTGCCGATTTGATAATGGCATTAACAGCCGGATCAACAAACTTTTCACGGCAATAAATGGAAATAAATACTCTTTCAATGGTGCTTGTATCGTATACAATACCACGGTATACTCTCTCTTCGCGTGCTTTACCTACCCCGCGTACTTCCCAGAATGAGAAAAATTCAATGCCGGCTTCGTTAAGCGCTTCCTGCACTTCTTCGAATTTGGTTTTTCTAATTATTGCTTCAATTTTTTTCATGGCAGAATAATTTGATTTCTTGTTTAATTGAATTTAAAATCCTGAATAACCAGGATGTGGGTGACCATCTCCTGGTTATTGATATGTGCTGAAATAATGCTATAAAGAAATACCTGCTGTGATGAAAAATCCACCTGTTGTCGGATTCAGAGTTACAGCACCAGATACCGGCAGGATGAACGAATCGCTCAGTTTGATTTCTTTCGATGTTCCTATAGTAATGTTACATACATTGAAATCACCATCTGGATTATCGTCTGTTACAGTGTATTGTCCATCACCAAGTCCGAGAGCCACGTCAACAGCTCCAAAAGAGTAACCGGCCTCTAGGTAAAGATCTCCTTCTTCCGCAAAATCGGTTGTTTCAGTTTCAGGCAGAAACATATAGGCAAATGTTGCAGAAAATCCTCCACCTTCATAAGTAACCATGGGCTCCAGATAATGCGTACTGCTTACTTCTGTCCAGTCTCCTCCAAAATAATAATCTGTAAGGGCAATACCCAAACCAAAATCAAAACTGTAACCTAAATAAAGGTCCATTTCAAGCGATTCGTTTGAGCTGGCATTGACAGAACCCCATGCACCAACTGAAAAACCTCCAACTGTCGCATCCACGTATGGTTGAAACGCCGGTCCTGATCCAAATTTTGAACCCCGCCAGATATAACTGCTGTAGATGTCCATACCTGTGCTCCATACTGAACTCTCTTCTTCCTCTTGTGCTTTTGCTGTGTTTAAACTTACAGTTAATGCAAAAACAACGCTAATTAATGTCAAAATTTTGCTTTTCATAACGAAAATGTTTTAGGTTATTATTTAATTGACGATACAAACATATAAATTATTTTTTTATAACCGCAATAAAATATAAGTTAAATTTTAAAAAAGTATAAATTTTAAAATATAACCCCTAAAAAATATTGGGTATTGAAGCCTATAATAAATAAATATTATTAAACTGGTATATTTTTAGCAGGGTAGTATATATTGTGATAATATGTAATAATTTATTTTGGGATATTTACAAGTTGATTTTTATAATTCACTGGTTTTGTACCTTTGCAGATTATGAATTGTTTAGAACCTGGTATTCCTGAACCTTTTGGGTTTAATGCAATAAAACATCACCTTCTGTTTTGCAGGGGGTATGTTAAGCAATTCAGTGCTTCGAAGGATAATTGGGCAGATAAAATAAAATCCGATTTTTTATGCATTGGTAATAATGTGATTGATATATACAGCGGCAGGTTGTTGCTTCCTGAACTTGTGGCTGAACTAACGCAAATTATGATAAGCAAGGGCTTTTATGCATATCATGAGTTAAAGGAAGTCCTTAGTAAAAGAGGTTATTTGGTATTTCCACTCTCCGATGGTTCCCGTTGGGTTATAAGGTTTGGAAAGGAAGACAAAAGGTATATCCATGTACATCCTGCCCGGAAAGGCAAATGGTTATTCCGTACTAAAGGAAATTCCTGGAAAACAGCACTGGCGTATATTATTCTCAGCAAAGAAAATCAAACACACTTAGACAGCATTGCCCTTATCAATCAGGTGCGTACAGAGCTTTTGGCCCTATCGCCGGTCAGGTCGGCCGCAGACAGCACAGAAATATTCAATTGTATTGTGAAGCTTCAGAATTAATTGGTTATTCAAATAATCCTTCGTCTCTGATTAGCATTAATATGGCTGAATGTGGAACAATGATGTACTTTTCATTATTAAATTCAATTTCATATCCGCTTGACTGGAGGTATACGGCCATGTCTCCTTCCCGTGGTTGCAGGGGGACATATTTCACATCTTCCCGGTTTTCTTTCCAGGGTTCGTCTAATTCGTTGATCGCTGGTATGGGATAACCCGGGCCGACTTTAATGACATATCCGCTTTGTATTTTTTCTTTTTGATGGACACCTGGTGGCAGGTAAAGCCCTGATTTGGTTTTATCCTGTGGTGATTTTGGTTTGATGAGTACCCGATCGCCCACTAAAATAAATTTATTAATATCCTTTGCTCCTAATATTACAGACATTGCTTGTACTTTTGGCCGTAAATATACAATTTTGA
>CAZZBU010000199.1:0-5583 GCA_964652315.1 uncultured Bacteroidales bacterium | reverse complement strand
TTACATATAGGTATAGGTTTATTTAATTAGGTAATACTTAGGTTTGAAAGCACCCTACCGGGTGCTTTCGCTTTTTTAACAGGATTGAGCCAACGTTTTATCATAGTAAAATGATTGTTCAAGACAGTCTTTTTACTGTTTATCATTTCAAATCCACATCTCACAGCAAAAATCCGCCATCCTATCAAGAATGGCAAACCCAAAACAGCGGCTATCGTTTATTAAACAGGTATATGAAATTACTCTTCTAACAAAGGAAAAATGAAAAACCTGATTTATATCTCTTTGGTAATTATTGTTTTTGGTTCCTGTTCATGCAGAAAAGTAGAAATTGATGAAGACAAACTAAAAACTGATCAATATTACCATGATGGAGATTACAATCCTTTTACCGGCATTTGCATTACCGAATACCATGACTCGGGTAAGATAAAAGCAAGCCGCAGCCTTAAAGATGGCATCATGAATGGTGAAACCATAGTATATTATAAAAACGGGTCAGTTCGTCGTCAGGGAAAATATGTCGATGGAAAATATGAAGGGTTATGGGAAGGATGGTATGAAAATGGTGAAAAAGAATTTGAGATTGAACACCATAAAGGAATGCTGCATGGAGAATATATCCTTTACCATTCTAATGGAAAACCCAGGGAAAAAGGGCGGTACCATAAAAACAAACCAACCGGACACTGGAAAACATTCGATGAAAAGGGCTCATTGATTGAAGAACGAGAATATTAAATCACCTGATATATTAAAAAAATGTCGTCATTCCATGGTGGATTACGGCATTTTTTATTTCAAGGAAGGAGTAAGTAAGAATCATTTTTCTTTCCTGCCCTGCAAAAATGCCGGCCAAATCTTAAATGATTATAAATAAATCGAAATGTTTATATGAAACATGCAGATTGCAACTAAAATAACCCTTGCGAAAACATTTGTATTTAAAGATTTTTTCCTGGATCGGTAAAAAATGATATTTTTGTATTTTAAATTGAATCCAAATAGATCTGGAGCAATTTTTGTTAATGCAGTCTCCTGAAAAAACTACTGTAGCTAACTCCCTTTTATTTTTGAGAGAGAAGGACATTATATCTTTATAAATTTCGTTAATAGAAAACATACGAAATAGTTATAGATAGAGATTTAAAAACAAGTAACCCTAAAAGGGTAACACGCGTATCCAAGAGGATTCGTGTAAAGTATTAAACGCCGTAATTTAAAGATGAAAAGTTTGAATAAGAAGACAGCAATTATTTCTTTTGCCCTGATATTTACTTTGGCTATTGTAGCTGTTGCATTGATTTATATTCCCCGGACCATGGGAAATAATGCTGGTGAATTTGTAACCGATGTGGTTGATGTAGGAACGGTTGCATCTGTAATTGAAGCTGAAGGCGTTGTTGAGCCGCACAACGAGGTTTTTTTGAACAGTCCGGCCAACAGCACGGTATTAAAAGTTTTAATTGAGGCGGGTAGTCATGTTAAGGCGGGTGAAATTGTTCTCCTGCTGGATCAGAGACCCATCCAGGAAGAAATACAAAATCTTGAAGATCAGCTTGAGATGAAACGCAATAACCTGGAAAAAACCATGTTAAATGCGCGCAGTACAAGGCTTGATTTGGATTATAATGTGGAAACCAAAAAGTTAAAAATAGCCTCCATTAAATCCCAACTAGCCGATGAAGAACAGTTGCTTGAGGTGGGTGGTATTTCTCCTGCCCGCATTGAAAAAACCAAGCAGTCACTTGTATCTGCAGAAAAAGATTTGAAAATGACCCAGGAGAAGAACCTGATTCGTCTCAAACAACTGGAAGCCGAAGAGGAAGGATTACGATTACAAATTGAAATGCAGGAGCGTGAACTGGAACATAAGCAAAACCTTCTGCTTGAAATGTATGTAAAAGCACCTTCATCAGGGATTATTCTGAAAAACACCAAAAAGGCCGGTGAAAAAGTAAGGCAGGATGAACTGTTGGTTACCATGTCCGATTTATCATCATATAAAATCATAGGCTCGCTTGATGAAAAGAAAGCCGAAATGGTAAAAACCGGTAAAACCGTTTATGCCTTAATTGACAATGAAGTTAGATTAAGTGGTAAGGTGGGCAATATTCAACCGGTCATAGAAAATAATAAACGTACCTTTGACGTATTTCTTGATCAGTCGAGTCATGAAAAGCTGATCCCAAACATGAGAATCAGCCTGTTATTGGTGAATGAAAAGCGTGATAGTGTATTGCGTGTAAAAAACGGTCCGGCCTTTGATAATAAAAATCGATTCCAGAACGTATATTTCAAGGTGGACGAAAACAGGGCTGTTCTGCGTGAGGTTGAAACCGGATTAAAAGGGTTCGAATACATTGAGCTTACGTCAGGAGCTAAGATGGGAGATGAAATCATCATTTCGGATATTTCTGCGCTGCGCCGGAAAAAAGCCATTGATATACACTAGGATTACAAAGAGCTTAAGGATAAAAATGTAAGGCAAAGAAATGACATATTTTTGGGAAGCACAGGGTAAAAGAATAGCACAGATAACATTTTTATGGTTTATTTTTTCCAGCGCATTTACACAGGATACCACTCAGTTAACCATTTCACTGAGCCTGCGCAATGTTGTTGATTTGGCTATAAACCAGTCCTCATCAGTTAAATATACACAAAACGAAAACGTGAGTTATTACTGGCGGTTTCAAAATTTTCAAAAGCGATTTCTGCCACAGCTGGAGTTAGATAGTGAATTTCCTTCATTTAATGATAGTCCCCAGAAGATTACTGTAGACGAGGGAAGTAAATACATTCAGGTTACTGAGATGGAAATGCTTGGCAGGCTGTCTCTAAATCAGTCCATTCCACTCACCGGTACTTATGTATGGGCCGATACCCGGATTTCGCGGCTAAAAAACTTTGATAACAACACCACCAATTTTTCGTACCGTCCGTTTTCGATTGGCATAAACCAGCCTATCCTTGCTTATAACTGGATGAAATGGTACCGGAAAACTGAACCTTTGGTATATGAAGAAGCCCAGCGCAACTATATAGAGCGCATCGAAGAGATTTCCCGTACAGCAACATACCGGTTCTTTAATTACCTGCGCATCCAGACAAATTACAACCTGGCGGCATCCAACCTTAAAAACAGTCAGGATAACCTGCGCATAGCCGAGATGAAGAAGAAACTCGGTCAGATTTCAGAAAACGATTTTTCCAGGATAAAACTTTCGGTTTTTAACGCCAGAAAAGACCTGAATGAAGCTACCATGGAATTAAAAAATGCTGATTTTGAATTGAAATCCTACATTGGACTTGATCAGGAAACAGATATAAACCTTGAATTACCCCTGAACATGGTGCTTTTTGAAATTGATTCCGAGAAAGCAGTGGAGGAAGCCCTGGAAAACCGCAAAGAACCAGTGCATTATAAACGACGGCTAATTTACGCTGAACAGCAACTTGTGCGGGCTAAGCGCAACAGCGGTCCGCAGATTAACATCAGAGGTAATTATGGAATTTCAAAAAATGCGGAAGAGTTCAATGATGTTTATGTTGACCCCAATCAGGACAGGAGCCTGTCTTTGCAGCTTGAAATCCCTATTCTCGACTGGGGTGAATCGGCATCAGAGATAAAAATGGCTGAAGCCAACCGCGATTTGGTAGTTTTTGATGTGGAGCAGGACCGCAAGGATTTTGAGCGCAGGGTAATTGTACAGGTTGAGCAATTCGGACTTTTAAAAAGTCAGCTACAGGTAGTAAAAGAAGCCGATATTGTGGCTGAGAACGGATATGCAATTGCCTTGAAAAAATTTCAGAACGGTGAGATTTCCATTACGGATTTGAATATTTCCCTTTCTGAAAGAGAAAAAGCCAAAAGGGATTATATCCGGTCATTGCAGGATTACTGGGTAGCCTATTACAATTTACGCATCCTTACCCTGTATGATTTTGAATTTAACCGGAAAATTATCTATGACAATCCATTGTTGACCGAAAATTAGGGCTTATAAATAAAACAGGTATTTTTATGAAGCAAATCCATAAAAATTTCAGTTACTAAAGATGCATCTTTAATCCGGATTGCTTAAATTTGATCAATCTTAAATCCTAATACCAATGCAAACAAACAAATTTATTATTCTACTAATAAGTATGCTGCTTATTGGCGGGTTGTACAGCAATGCCCAAAGCAGATTGTTACGTAAAATCCAGGAAAAGGCTGAAGACAAGATTGTTGAGGAAATCTTTGATGAAGATGATGAAAAAAGTGAATCAACGTCAAATAATGCCTCTTCCGATTCACAGTCTTCAGTAGACAATACACGTGGAGGTGGTTTATCGAAGGATACACCCGATGTTATGGCCCACATTGATGGTGCTGAGACAGCCTATAATGGAAACAACTACAGCCAGACCCGTTACGAAATCCGCCAGGCCCTGCTCGGTGTTGAGCTGGAAATTGGCAAAAAAATCCTTGAATCGCTGCCCGAATCAGTGCAAAATATCAACAAACTTGAGGGTAGCGATAATGTAACCAGCTCGGGTATTGGTTTTGTTGGCCTTATCATCGAACGCACCTACCAAAACGATGATCAGGAATTATCAGTAAGTATCGGCAATGATGCCGGACTGCTGTCGGCCACTAACATGTATCTGAGCTCAGGGGCTTACGCTTCTTCTACCGGGGACGATTATAAACGGATCCAGTACCAGGAAAATCCGGGCATCATTGAGTATGATGATTATGACGGATATACCCTCAGTGTCCCGTTTGGACAATCATCCATCTTTGTATTAAACGGAAAAAACTTTGCTTCAGAAGAGGCTTTTATGAAAGCCGCAGATGCGTTTAATATGAATGACATTAAAAATCAACTTAGTGAAAAATAAACAGACGATGTCCGGGATTATTACTGAGACACATCCGACCATGATTGGAACCCGTGCTGAGTCCCGGATATTGCCATAAAATTTAAATGCATGAAAACAATAATATCTGCTATATCTTTTACATTGCTTTTATCCCTTACTGTCAACGCCCAGGACGTACCAGCGAAGCTTGCCTCTGCCAAAAGTGCTTACAGCAGTGGTAACCTTGAAAACAGCCGGTTTGAACTCCAGGAAGCCCTGGTACAGGTCAATCAGGTGATTGGCCAGGAAATCCTTAAAGCATTACCCGGGGCCATGGGTGACATGCAGACTGTCCCTGAAGAAGACGATGTGAATGGTGCAAACCTGGGTTTTGCGGGCCTGTATGTAAACCGCAATTATGCTGCTGGCGAACAAACAGCCAATCTGGAGATAATCAGCGATTCTCCTCTGTTGGCTGGCATCAATACTATTCTGTCCATGCCCCTGATTATGAATTCTGATCCAAATCAAAAACGGGTTAAGATTGACGGATACAAAGGCCTGTTACAAAAGAACGAAGATGAAGAAACGGGCAGTGTGAGCTGGACCCTGCAACTGCCTTTTCAATCGTCATTGTTAACCTTTAATGTGGATGGAGTAGCGGATGAAGCAGCAGTTACCAAAATGATTAATACCATCCCGGTGGCGAAGATTGTGGCTATTTCGAAATAA
>CAZZBU010000198.1:0-5594 GCA_964652315.1 uncultured Bacteroidales bacterium | reverse complement strand
ATTTTCATTTTCTTGGTTTTAAAGCTGGATCTTTTTTACCACTCAATGTCTCACCTGAAAGTAATTGAATTTCATTTTTATGGCAACAAATGAAAAAATTGCTAAGTCAGAGAGGCAAACAGGAACCAGGCGCTAATTTTTTGATTTTTTTACAATGTTGTATTTTTTCTGTTTGTGAAATCTCTGATAGTTTTATACACCACGGCTCCAGTTATGGTTACACCCAGAATTCCGGCCAGCAGCTTTACTATACCAAAGAAAATAATTGCCCGAAAACCGGATGTGGTATTCAATCCTCTTAAGAATTCTTTAGCATCGTCAGATATATGCAAATACCCAAAAAGCATAATAAATCCGATACCTACCAGAAAATATATGACAATAGCAATTATATCAGTTACCTTTTCTATTTTCAGCATTGAGTACACTCTTTAAAGTCATTGTTTCTGATTAGAGATAATGCCAGTCACATAATACAGGTAGCACATTTCTGTGCCATAAAAATCAAATGAGTTTTATCAGAACAACAGCCCGGCACCAAACCGAAGGATTCGCGGGTTGTTTTCAATTCTTGTCCTTATGAAAATTCTGTAACTTTTATAGTATTGATAATGAATACTTAAACCTCCGGTTACCGTCATGTGCTGAGTACGTAAATCATCTTTTCTCATAAAATAACCAGATGCTCCCAGCTCAATTTTCGGATACAGTTTACCGGGCAACAATCTGTAATCTAATAGAATTGGGGTATTCAATGCAATTCCTTTCTCGTTTTTGTAATAATACTCATAAGCCAACAATTCTACCTGCAGGGAAAACCTATCATATATACCCGGCAAATGCTGAAAATTCAATGCAATGCCGCCAAAATTGCTCATGCCCTCATCCCGTTCAAAGTCATTGCCATGTCTTGTAATATGTAAGGTTTTGTGGTTGTATCCGTAAACAATACCCAGATTTGTGATTAAACTTTTAGGGCGCTTCTCATAAAGAATATCATCATCGGCATATTTTGTAGTATGATAGGTTCGGGCAAGGTTGATAAGTGATTTGTTCTTCAATTTTGCATTCTTGATTTCACTTTGCACATTGGCATCCTGAAAGAGAATGCTTAAAACCCCTATATATTCATTCTTATTCACTTCGTAGGGTCTGAGCTTGTGGCCTCTCATTTCCGTTGTGTTTTTCAATTCGTGCAGCTGGTTGTCTTTCTCAATAAAGTACCTTTCGCCGTCCCCTGAAAAATATAAACTTACCTTTCCTTTGAACAGTACTTCTAAAAATACCTTTGTTTCTTCTTCTTCAATGGTTACAGTTTTTGAAATAAAATAGCCATTATCGTCAAACCTGTAGCCTGTAATTTCCCCGGGTGTAAATCTCCGAACATCCTTACTTCCTGTTTCTTTGAAAATACATGAATTACCTTGAATTGAAGGAGCCCTGTAATCAATGAAACCGTTTAGGGTATCACCTGAATTCAAAAAAATCATGCCTTGCCTCCAATCCCGCTGGGCAAAACCATCAACCATAAATACTACAATGATTGTGATTATCGTAAAAGTTTGTTTGATCATCCGATCAGTTCTTTAATGACTATGATGGGTTGAAATCATCTGATGTAAGCGGTTTTACCTGTCAAACACTAAGTATGTCAAAGTAAAATTCGATCACAAGGTTTATTTCCGTTGCAAATACTTTCCAAATTTAAACTTATTGGGAAAATAAGTAATGATTTTTATGATGAAAATTGCAACTGCTCCTTTGAACCCAAAAGCCGTAAATGAAATGACCATTCTATTTTTCTTCCAATCCCCGCTAAATAATGACAATGTCGCTAATTGTTAATATTAGGTTAACTTATTATACACCTGTTTGATTTATTGAATAAATGATTACCTTTCTTTAACCTTTCCCACATACTTATATCAATCTATCGCTGTTTTGCAGTTTTATTTAAGAACAGGTTGAACAAATTCAGGCAAAGCTCCGACCCTGCCGAATCTTGTAACCCTGTTGATGAATCTTCTTTCTGAAATACGCTGCTATTAACAAATATTTCTACAATGGAAAATGAAGACAAAAAGATGATGACCTCGCTGAAGCGGGCTGCTATTCTTTCGGGAACAGGCATGGGATTGCTGCTGGGATTGATCATGGGACTTTCAGTTTCGGAAGTGGTAAAGGTGATAATGGGCTCACTAACAGTTCTGCTGGGTGCATTTCTGGGATTCGACAAGCGCAATTTCTCCGGGATGGATAAAGAAACTTACACCAAAGACAAAAACGAAACTCTGCTCACTTCGCTTCGTGCTGGTTGGTTTGGGTTGGCAGTAGTAACGGGTATCCTGGTAGGAATGTGGATCAGAGCACAGGAAGTATTTACGATTCCCATTGAAAAAAGAGTAGAGCAGTATACAGATGCAGGTTACGACAGCACTTATGCTTTACAACTTGTTGCCTACGAGCGGCTTGGAATCAACCCTACCACGGGTGAAGCCGAAGAAATCACGATACTTCAACGCAGCCATCAGTCCAATCTTTTCAGTGCCGAAGATATTCAAAGTCTCTGCAGCAATATTGACCCGGACCTGTGGAATGACGACTGGGAAACGGCAAAGCAACAGATGCAGGAGCTTGATGTCTCATCATTAACTGCGCTGTTGGCAGTGACAGAAAACAATATCCCTGAAGATGAGAGATTTGAATTTCTGGGTGCCCTTCGTTATATGGTGTGTATGATGCAACGACAGGAAACAGCCCTATGTAAAATGGGTGCTGATATAGATAAATGGAGGGCTTTCAATGTTACCACACCCCTTGCAGAGGAAGTAGAGAAATTGCCGGATGCCAACCAGAGGAATATGATGAATGCGTTGTCAAAACTGGTTTGTCAACTGGAAAATGATTAATGTTTAACCTAAAACCAAATCGAATGAAAACGAAATTTCTATCCATAGGCATTGCTTTGTTGTTGTGTCTTCCAGCCATAAGAAGCTCTGCACAAAGCAACGATCAGCGTGCTGCAATGTCAGTGGTGAAAATTACCACCACTACCATGGCAAAAGATGACCGGGGAAGACCCGCAAAAAGGGTGGGTAGCGGCACAGGTTTCAGCTGGAATGACTCCAAGCACATAGTAACAGCCCTGCATGTAATTGCAGGCGTTGAGGATAAAAACATCAGGGTCACCAATCATGCAAATCAATCAAGTGGTGCCAAAGTGATTGGCGTATTCAAAGAAGCTGATCTTGCTCTGCTTGAGTTGACTATTGATTTGGGTCTGACACCCCTGGTGGTGGAAAAGGTGGATCCTAATTCCACTGATGAATATTATATCTGGGGATTCCCCCATGGAATATACCAGATGGCCGGCGATCACATCCGTTTTTCGCGCAGTATAGGGTCCGCCCCCACACTCAACAGCCTGGTAAACAATACAGACTTCAAATTTACACTTCAAACGCAGGGCTATCCTCTTCCCAACGCACAGATTTTGCGCGTGAGTTCAACTATTCAGCCCGGTCATTCCGGTGCACCCATCATCAACAGAAACGGACGTGTTATCGGGGTGGCTGATGGGGGTCTGCGGTCGGGAACCGCAAGACTGAACTGGGCCTTCCCTGCCAGTTTATATGTTCCCCGGCTGATCAACTCAAGGGAAATTCCTCCTGCCTCTCCCTCCTTGCAGGCAAACCTTTTCTCCAGCTATACCATCGTTCCAGAAGATGTGGATGAAGCAACCCAAAAAAGCATGGTGGAAGCAGAAGCCCGGAGTAACACCGTTTCCGGGGGAAGTAAAGAGATAACAAAAATCTGGACCCTCAGTTATGATGAAATTCTGGCGACCATGGATGAAGAAGAACAGTATGAACTCAATGATATTGCCACGGAGTTCCGGGTCAATATGAACAATACGCGCTACGATGTTTATGAAGATTTTAACACCGGAGCTACCATTACCATTCCCTTTGGTGAAGAAATGGACTACGAGGATGGTTGGTTTGTGACTTCCAATGCCGACAATTCCTTGTTTTATTTTGCATCGGTCTATGATGCTGATAATTTCGAAAATGCTTTAGATAATGCTGAAAGTGTTTTTGCAGAAATACTGGAGCTGCCCTTTGTGGACCATCCTGATTTGTGGTACGAGGATGAGGAAGATCCGGATGATTTTGAGATGGACGAATACGATGAGTATGCCAGCTGGTATAGCACAAGATATTCTTATGATGAAGACTATCCCGACAAAATGCTCATTTTCAATGCAGAAATCGATCAGTCGGAATTGCTCGTAGTTTTTCTTGTTGTAGATTTGAATCAATTGGATGACCCTGAATACCTGCGTCAGTTTTTACAGTTTTCCATCGCTTTAAATCTTGCGGATTTTGCAGGATATTAGATATTAGCATTACAGCCTTTGCCATAAAGGCATTCCGGGTTTTTCCATGTTTATCGCTCAGCCACTACGAGCATTTCAAAATCCTCGGTGGTTAGAGCATCATTCCGGGAGAAAGCCCCCAACCGGGCTCCGAAAATTTCGATTTTGGTAAATCCAAGGGTCTTCAACAACCAGGTAATTTCGGTGGGTACATAATACCGCTCATTGCATTCCAACTCTTTTTCTACACCGTTATCATCCACAATTCTGGTAATGTTGTAATCTCTGAAAGTCATCAGATCAAAATTCTTGCTGTCGTAAGTAGCATTGTCTTCTGTATGTCCTTCGGCATGAAAATCATTGATAGAATGAAACAAGGGAAACAACCCGTTCAGCGTAGTGAAAATGAATTTCGAGTGGCCCCTTAGTGATTGGGCTACATTTTTAAGAATTTCAAAATTCATTTCGTCGGTTTCCATCAGGGGGAAACCACCCTCACACATCATGATAGCCACATCAAACTGATCTTCATACGGTAAATCTCGTGCATCGTGTTTTACAAAATCAATCTGCAACCCTTTCTGCCGGGCTTTTTCCCTGGCTTTACCGAGCAAAGATTCCGACAAGTCAATGCCTGTAACGGAATAACCTCTTTTTGTTAATTCTATAGAATGGCGGCCGGTACCGCATCCGATATCGATAATCTTCAGCTGTTTGTTGTGATGAATTTCCTGCTCAATAAAATCACATTCACCCATGGTTCCCTGCGTGAAACTTTCGTCATCATACTTTTGCGCATAATTTTCGAATAAGGTTTCGTACCATTGTTTCTTCTTCATGTTATTTTCTCCTATGTTTTTTTATAGCGTTATTTGCTCTCTTTCTGGCTTGATACAATAATCCAATGCCATTCCAGCTTCGTCAGTGCTGCTTATACAAGATATTTTTACTCTTGGTCTTGTCATATCTTGTCGAATTGTGTTGATCAGGAAACATAATATGCATATCCATCCGGCCTGCGCCAATACATATAATTGCTAAAAGACTCCTCATTTTGCAAAATCTACAGATTTTCCAGGTCGGGTTTTAAATAGCGAAAATTTTCGGGTATCAAAGGATTATCCAGGGTAATAAGCACCCGGTTGTCCAGATTGAGTTGTTTGGGATTCTATTCTGACAAATACCAGTCAACCCATGAATCCATTTGATTTACAGA
>CAZZBU010000197.1:0-5700 GCA_964652315.1 uncultured Bacteroidales bacterium | reverse complement strand
GTTTCCTGAATTTTTACTGAGTGCAGTTCTATTCCCAACTGCTTTATATGTGGTTCCAGGGTTTCCCAAATTGCAATTGCCAGGTTTTCTGAAGATGCAATCCGTCCTAGCATAAAATCTACTTCTACATTCATGTTTTTATGATCGATTTTATCGATGATCTCTTTTTTAATGATGCTGCTAAGCGTCTTAAGATTAACTACATAACCGATTTCCGGATCCACTTCACCTTTCACGGTTACATACAGCATGTAATTATGTCCGTGCCAGTTTGGATTGCTGCATTTGCCATATACTTCCATGTTCTTTTCATCGCTCCAGTCGTTCCTGAACATCCGGTGGGCAGCATTGAATCGCTCTCTTCGGGTAAGATATATCATGATTATAGCAAACGATTTTTGTTTAGAAATGTTACCTTTGATAAAAGTGAACCAAAGGTACAAAGTTTTTAAAGGATATTTTTACTGAGTGTGAAAGTTTTAGTCGTTGCCGCAACAAATAAGGAGGTCTATCCGCTGAGGAATAAACTTGAATTTGTACATCAGATTGAAAAGAATTTTTCAAGTTATAAGTACGAAGATCTTAGTGTGGATATTCTCGTTACAGGAATTGGAAGTGTCTTTACCACGTATTACCTGACCAAAATCCTTTCGCTGTTGAGTTATGATATTGCTTTTAATATTGGAATAACCGGAAGTTTTGATCATTTTCTGGAAATCGGTTATGTGGTCAACGTTGTCGAGGATCAATTTTCGGATTTGGGTGTAGAAGATAACGATGCATTTTATACCCTAATTGAAAAAGAAATGCTTGATGGGGAGCAATATCCTTTTACAAACGGAGTGTTACAGAACGAAACTCCGTTTACTTTTAATGAGATCGATAAGCTTATTTCAGTGAAAGGCATTACGGTAAACACGGTGCACGGAAAGAAGCAAAGCATTGAAATGGTCAAGGATAAGTTTAAACCTGAAGTAGAATCCATGGAAGGGGCTGCTTTTTTTTATGTATGCATGAGTGAGAATATTCCCTTCTATCAAATCCGTTCCATATCCAATTATGTGGAAATACGGAACATAGAAAACTGGAATGTCTCGCTGGCTATTGACAACCTTACCAAGGTGATGATAAATATTTTTTCAGAAATACACGATTTGTAATTTCCATAATAATAGTTTTCATGAACCTTTCTTTAGGCTTTTCAACCTGTCCGAACGATACTTTTATGTTTCATGCCATGATAAAAGGTCTGGTGGATACAGAAGGCCTTTCCTTTGATGTGTTTATGGGCGATGTGGAAGAACTGAATAAAAAGCTTCCACAAACAGAGCTTGATATCACCAAGGCCAGTTTTTTTGCTTTTGCAACCCATACCCAACAATATAAACTGCTCAATAGTGGCAGCGCACTTGGTTTTGGTAACGGTCCTTTGCTTATCAGCAAACACAGGATTTATCCGGATGAACTGGGAGATGCCAGAATAGCCATTCCCGGTGAACACACCACAGCTAATTTATTGCTTACGGTGTTGTTCCCCCAAGCAAAAAACAAGCAGGTGTATCTTTTTTCTGATATCGAAGAAGCAGTGCTGTCCAATGAGGTGGATGCGGGTTTGATCATTCATGAGAACAGGTTTACATATAAAGAAAGAGGGTTGAAAAAAATAGCCGATCTTGGAGAAGAGTGGGAGCGGGCCAGGAACAAACCTATCCCATTGGGAGGCATCCTGATTAGACGGACCATTGCGGAGGATATTCAATTGAAAGTAGACCGGATTTTACGCAGAAGCATTACTTTTGCCTTCGAAAATCCTGAAGCCAGCAGAAAGTTTGTGAAAGGATATGCACGGGAATTAAAAGATGAGGTCATTGAAAATCATATCCGTTTGTATGTGAATGAATTTTCTGTTTCTCTGGGCGATGTGGGAAAAGATGCCGTTCAAGTGCTCTTTGACGCAGCAACGCAGCATGGACTTGTTAAGGAAATGAATGATGATATTTTTGTGAAATTATAAAAATAAGATATGATAATTATAACTGGTGCCGCCGGATTTATTGGCAGTAATCTTGTCGCTAAATTAAATGAAGAAGGTTATAAGGATATCATCCTGGTGGACAATTTTTTTAGAACAGAAAAAAAGAACAATTACGAAGATAAAACATACTCCGGGTTGGTTCAGAGAGAAAAACTGTTTGATTTTATTGATGAAAACCACCGGTTTATCCAATTTGTATTTCATATTGGCGCACGTACGGATACAGCTGAATTCAATAAGGAAGTCTTTGATGAGCTTAATCTTGGATACTCCAAAAAGGTATGGAATAAATGTGTGGAATATGGGTTGCCATTGGTTTACGCATCTTCTGCAGCAACGTATGGTATGGGTGAACAGGGTTATAATGATGACCATGCCATTATTCCCCGGTTAAAACCACTGAACCCTTATGGTGAGTCAAAAAATGAGTTTGATAAGTGGGCGCTCAACCAGGAAAAATCACCTTACTTCTGGGCCGGATTTAAGTTTTTTAACGTGTATGGTCCAAATGAGTATCATAAAGGGCGCATGGCATCGGTTATTTTTCATGCTTATAATCAAATCAGGAAAACCGGAAAGATGAAATTGTTCCGGTCGCACCATCCGGATTTTAAAGACGGTGAACAGATGCGTGATTTTGTGTATGTAAAAGATGTGGTGGATGTACTTGTTTATTTCCTTGAAAACCGCAAAAATTCCGGTATTTACAATCTGGGAAGTGGAAAGGCACGTACCTTTCTTGACCTGACGACGAATAGCTTCAAGGCGATGGACATAACGCCCGATATTGTATTTATTGACACGCCCGAAGACATTCGCGGTAAATATCAGTATTTTACAGAGGCCAACATGGAAAAGCTACGTTCAGCAGGGTATTCCAAACAGTTTCATTCACTGGAAGAGGGGGTGGATGATTATGTGAGGAATTATTTATCTTCATACAAGTACGCCTGATTTTTGCCGGGAAAATGAGTTATCCCAAAAACTTTGATAAGGTGTTTATTAAAACAGAGGGTTTAATGGGTTTTGTCAGGTAGTCATCACAACCGGCTGCCAGGCTTTTTTTTCGTTCTCCTGAAAGGGCATAGGCTGTTTGAGCAATTACCGGGAGGTCTTTTCTGAAGGTTTTTATTTTCGCTGTCGCTTCATAGCCGTTCATCAAAGGCATTTTAATATCCATTAAAACAAGATCAATGGCTTGATTTTTCTGGCAGGCTTCAATGGCTGCATAACCATTCTCGGCATACAGGAGATTTGCATTGGTTTCTTCTAGGGATTCCTTGATGTAGTAAAAATTTATTTCCTCATCCTCGACAACAAGAATAGTCTTTCCTTCCCAATTGCAAACAATGAGCTCATCCTGAACTTTTGGGTTCTGCTCTTCCATATCAGTTAAGTTTATATTGACTACGCTCCAATAATCCCAATTTTACCAGATCAGTTTACAGTATACGAAATGCTGTACTTTCTGTTCGGATTTTTTACCTACTCGTGCCTTTTATATTGTTGACTGTGAATTTTTTGGAGGACCAGTATCATGTCAAGACTATTATGTCGCCTAGCCACCATCAGGGTGGTTGGCCACTAACGGGCCTACCCTGCCAATGATTGCAAACCTTGGCAGTGGTTTAACCACAAAAGTAAAAATGACATGACACTAGCACTGCCATTTTCTATACCATTGTTTAAATATTCCCTGTGAACCTGCAGCAATGGATGCATTCAACATATTCCTGCCAAAAATCCCAGTGCTAATATCTGTAAAATTCAGTGTATTAACAAACAGATGCAGGAAAATTTTGATATATGGTTTCGACTTTGTCATAAACACAATGATTATTCAGGTAGATCTACCTGCCAACATTTGCGCATTAGGACTTATTATCTACTCCCTGATATGTGTTTTATTGAAGTTTCTTTGAACATAAATTTCCTGTATTGGTTATTACAATAAAGATTAAATAAAAATAATAACACATAAATATTATACTGCTATGGCATTTGAATTACCAAAACTGGATTATGCGTATGATGCGTTAACACCGCACATCGATGCGCGGACGATGGAAATACATCATACCAAGCATCATCAGGCATATACAACAAAATTAAACGGTGCTATTGAGGGTACAGACCTGGAAGGAAAAAGCATCGAAGAAATTTTAAAAAACGTCTCGAAACATTCCACAGTTGTTCGTAACAACGGAGGTGGTTTTTATAACCACAATCTTTTCTGGAAGGTTATGGGGCCAAATGGCGGTGGTAAGCCATCCGGCGAAGTGGCTGAGGCCATTGACAAGCATTTTGGCTCATTTGAAAAATTCAAAGATGAGTTTTCCAATGCAGCAGCTACCCGATTTGGATCGGGATGGGCATGGCTTGTAAAAACCGATGACAAACTGGTTGTTAGTTCAACCCCAAATCAGGACACTCCGATAATGGATGTGGCAGAGGTAAAAGGCGAACCCATTCTTGGTCTTGATGTATGGGAGCATGCTTACTACCTGAACTATCAAAACCGTCGTCCGGATTATATCGAAGCGTTCTGGAATGTGATTAATTGGGATGAAGTCAATCGTTTGTACACTTCAGCTTAGGTTGAAATAAGACTTTATTGTTCGAGGGTTATAATTTGAGAAAAAGTCATTCTTCAGTAAAATGAAGATGGCTTTTTTTAGTGGGTTTCATACTGGTACTTGTATAAATACCTCGAATCGAAATTAGCAAAGTAACAGGTAGCTTCAATCAGGTTGCCTCTTGCATTGTATTTATACCTTTTTGAAGAGAACTTGTCCTTTCCCTGGTTATACCATTTTTCTTCGATCAGAATGCCCCTGCTGTCATAGCTGAAAATCTTGCTGGTAAATGAGTTTCCTTCTCCATCTTCCTCTATCACCTTAGTTAGGTTATTATTGGAATTGTAAGTTTTACGCAGCCTTTCTCTAAGATTGGTGCCATAGTATTTTTCTTCCAGAATGCGGTTGTTGTTTTTGTCGTACTGGTATACATATTTTCTGGTAACTTTACCATCAGGGCTGTACGTGGTTTCTTCCAAAAGATTATCCCTGGCATCCACTTTTTTTACAATGCGCTGGGTGAGTGCACCTGCTCCGTTGTACACTTTTATTTCCCTGCTGTCATTATCATACTCAATGGTGCGTTTCTCTATTAATTTATTGCTTGCGTAATAATAAATTTCGCTGATTTCATCGTCAGCATTGTATTTGTAATAGTTAGAAAAAGGCCCGTCCGGTCCGTTTAGTCCATTTTCATTAACTTTTAATCCTTTGTTGTTGTATTTGGTGTACCGTTTTACAGTGTACTCTTTTTGCCGCCCATCATAACGGGTAAATTCTGTTTCATTGCCTTTAGAATCATAAGCATAATTTTCTTTTGAAGAAATATCCCCATTATAACGGTAGGATATCTTCTCAAGCACATTGCCATTTTCGTCGTACCGTGTAACCGAGGTCATGATGCCTTTATCATCCACAGTGCCATTATCCACCGAATGTTCCCATTCTGTTTTAACGCTTACATTATTATCTTTTATCCTGCTTTGCTCGTTTTGTTCAATTAGATATTGACTATGAAGCGGGGATAATAGCGATATTGTTGCGATAAATAAAAAGATATACTTATCAATCATAAGATTAATTTGAAAA
>CAZZBU010000196.1:0-5743 GCA_964652315.1 uncultured Bacteroidales bacterium | reverse complement strand
AAATGCTAGAATTAAAAGAAGGATTAATTTGCCTAAATGGTAATTTTGAGTTGTATCTGGATTCTTCTAGTGTTGAGCCTCAGGTGTTGGCTAGCTTATTAGTGCGGACAAGCGATGGAGCAATATTTGATTTTAATGGACATTTTCCATCAGATAAGTCATATTACTTATATCAAAATCATATTCAGATTGATAAACTTGGAAATGTTTATTACGATAACAATAATGTTTTTAAATTAAGTGAGGATGAAAATGGCTATTTGCAAGAGGAGTATTTACCAACTGGGGAGGAGTATTTTTCGTTTTTCGTTGATTTAGAAGGGAACTGCTATTATTATACTTTTCCGTATACAAAAGTAAAAAAGTCTGAGGGAGGTATTGCCACTATGAACAGAGAATTCAATTGTATTTGGAATACCTACGATAATAAGGTAATGGCCTCAGTTTATGATTCAGTTGGATATTTGAGTATAGAAGATGACAAAATAAAATTTACTTCTTTTGAATCAATTAGTGTAGGTGAAGCATGGACTCATATTTATACATCTTCTGAAAATATGTTTACTCAAGTTATAACTCCTGACATCAATAGTGACCAAAAACAAGTTGGAAATATAATATTTGAGGATAGTAAAACAGTATTCAAGCTTTTATTAAAAGATGAGTTATTTACAACAAATCAATTAGTAATAAACAAAATTAGCGGGAACTATATTTTCTTATCGAGTGAGTATTCTTTGTCATTAAATCTATACAAAATTGACCTAGAGAGCTTCGAGCAAATTGATAGTGAAGCATATTTATTAAATAGTTTTGTCAATATTGTCTTTCCAAATGATTTAGAGGTTAAAGCTTATGAATTTAATGATTATGGAGAGATTACATTTACAGCATTGAGATTATCTGATGAAATGTTTGTAACAGGTATTGCTGATTCAGAAAACAATATCAATATTTTAACGGAATCATCTGATAAAGAATATAATAATCTGATACAACTAAATTAACTACTTTGCCTAAACACAGTATAGTGCATGCGGGTTTAACTTCGTTGAGCTCCTCCTTCGTCGTCGGTTCAGCGGGTTACGAAGGTTCGTGGCTCGTAAAAAAGGTCGGTGTAAACTGATAGGAAATCGTTTCGTACTCACGCTTGTTTAGCTTTTTGTCCATGTGGAGCGATTCAGGTGAAACCTAAATTAAAATGGGCAGGATCAAAAACTAAAGAAAATCCAAGATTTAAGCCACTATTTGCGAGTGTAAGTGACATTGGCAAGCAAAAAGAAGAAAGAGAGTATAATGTGTAATATTCATTGGAATTGCATCGTTCCATCGCACAACGTTGTTTGAAAGGAATTTAGTATTTTGACAGGAAATCTGATTATAATATGATTTCAAAAAAGGATTTATCAGAACAAGACATACGGACTAAATATATTACTCCGGCGATTGAAAAAGCCGGATGGGATAAGATGACACAACTCGGTGAAGATGTTGCATTAACAGATGGAAAAATATTTATCCGTGGGCAACTATTTGCTCGTGGAAAATTAAAACGAGCTGATTATGTATTGTATTATAAACCCAATATTCCTGTTGCAGTCATTGAAGCAAAGGACAACAAACATACAGTAAGACAAGGGATTCAACAAGCATTAGGGTACCGTGAATTATTACAGGACGTTCCTTGTGTTTACAGCTCTAACGGTGATGGATTTTTTGAACATGATTTTACTGCATCAAACGGAAAAGTTGAACGAGAGATTGGAATTGACGATTTCCCTTCACCACAAGAATTATGGAAAGGGCAGTGTTTGGATGAACCAGAATCAACTGGCAAAACTTTTTGACACCTCTAAACAAAACATTGACCAACATGCCTCTGACATATTGAATGAAGGCGAATTAAATGAAAATTCAGTTGTAAAGAAATTCTTTACAACTGCCGCCGATGGCAAAAAATACGACATGATAAATGGATAAATTCAAGAATAAATACCGCATACCATCAACACGCTTACAAAATTGGGATTATGGGTGGAATGCAGCCTATTTTGTTACCATTTGCACGGCGAACAGGGAATTTTTTTTTGGGAATATCATGGATGATAAAACGGATTTGTCAGAAATTGGTGAAATTGCCGATAAATATTGGTTAGAAATCCCTGAACATTTCCCATTTGTAAAATTAGATGTCCATGTGGTTATGCCAAACCATGTACATGGAATTGTAATAATTGATAAACCGGATGATATGCGAAATGATGGGAAAAATAAAAAACGAATAACCGAACAAAACGTTGGTGAAATCGTGGAGGCGAAAATGGGACGCAACGTAGAGACGCAAAATTTTGCGTCTCTACAATCACCGCCGCAACCGCTACAACAACCAAAAAACAAATTCGGGCCACAATCACAAAATCTGGCATCCATTATTCGGGGTTTTAAAACAGGCGTCACAAAATATGTACGGAACAATAATATTGATTTCGCCTGGCAATCCCGTTTCCACGACCATATTATCCGAAACGATGCAGAATACCAACGAATAAAAAATTACATCATCAATAATCCCAAAAATTGGAAGGATGATTCATTGCAAAATTAATGTACAGATGCGATTTGTCGCGTCTCTTAGAGATTAAAAAAACATGACAAATAATTTCCTCATAGATAATTTCAAACACTTAACCACTACACCAGAAAACGTGGAGCAGCTTAAAAAACTGGTGCTGCAAATGGCGGTACAAGGCAAACTCACCGCCCAATGGCGAGCCGATGTACAGACGCGCTACAGCGCGTCTCCGGAGATACTTCAATCTCCGGATTACAACGCCCGCGCCCTCTTAGATAAAATAAAAACAGAAAAAGAGCAGCTCAATTTAATCAGTCAAATCAGGTATAATCAAAGTTCCAGACTATGTACTACCGCCGAAAAATATTATTGTCATTATTACAGGTTTTTGATAAACACTGACAATGAGAACAATGAATTATTTCGGGCGATGAATATTGCCTTGATAATTGGAGGGCTAAGCCTTATTCTGACATTTCACTATCTGTTTGTAATTTGGACAAAGCGGATAGATTGGTTCTATTTTGTCTGCCAGGATTTTGTATTTGGATTGGTTTTAATGATTTTTTATGCGGTTGGGCACCAAAAAAAGTGATATAACCTATACAGTAAGAATGATTGAGAAATATATAAAGAACGGATAATTAAGAAAAATACCGTTTTCTAACAGTTATTATAGGAGTGGCTTTGATTGAGGAATTCGATTTTGTGCGTTTAAAGTTTGATAACCCAGCATTGGCAGTTATTTATTTTATTTGCTTTACGCTTTCAATAATTCTTCAATTCAAGCCTTTCAAAAAACGACCTGAAAAATAATAGACAATATTTACCTATTGCTGGATTAAGGCACTGCTAATGCAGATGTCATGTCAGTGTAATATAGTTTGAAACCATGGGTGACATCTTGCCTTTGATTCCTTTCATTTCTCCGCAGCATGAAAAGCAGGTATTTCATGGCAACCCGGAAATTGCCGCGGTGATATCTTCGATATCTTAAAAACCCGGGGTTGAAACCCCGGGCTATTTATATTACGCCCCTCCTGGGCTTTTTTTTTCGAATTTAATTATTGATTTTTGAGATTTATTTGTTATTTGATTTTTAAATTTGGTATTTCTCCCCTTCGGTCTTTGAACTTTTTCACCTTTCACCTCTCTCTGCCTTCTGCTAACTGCTAACTATTTCTCTCACTTTTCACCGCTCATCGCCCACCAATCACTGATCACTGATTACCGTCAACCTCTTTCCTACAGGTTCCTCGCCAACTCCTTCAGATAGGCTGCAAACGGCTCAGCAAATTCCTTCCGTTTCAGGGCAAATTCAACTGTGGTTTTCAGGAAGTCAAGCTTGTTACCAATGTCGTAGCGTTTTCCTTCGATGGTTACAGCCATGATGTTTTCATGTTTCATCAACAATCGCATGGCATCGGTCAGTTGGATTTCATTGCCTTTTCCCCGTGCTGTGTTATCAATGGCATTAAATATCTCCGGGGTAAGGATATACCGTCCTGCAATGGCCAGGTTTGAAGGCGATTTATCCACATCGGGTTTTTCCACCAGGGCATTTACCTGCATCAGAAAATCACTGATCTTGTCACCACCAACAATGCCGTAGCGTGAAACCTTGTCATGGGGCACGGTTTCAACGGCAATGATGGTCTGACGGTACTGATCATAAGTATCAATCATTTGCTGGGTTACCGGTATTACAGAGTCAATGATGGTGTCGCCAAGCAGTACAGCAAAAGGCTCACTGCCGCAATGATCGCGGGCATAGCTGATGGCATCGCCCAGTCCGTTGAGTTCCTTTTGACGGATGTAATGGATGTTGGCCATATCTTCGATGTGCCGGATTTGATTGTAAAGCACTTCATCCTCTTTTTCCTGGATGCGGCTTTCCAGCTCATAATTCCGGTCGAAATGATCTTCAATGGAACGTTTACCCCGGCCTGTAATTATCAGGATGTCTTCAATGCCGGAATCCACACATTCCTGCACCACATATTGTATGGTGGGGGTATCAATAATGGGCAGCATTTCTTTTGGTTGGGCTTTGGTGGCTGGCAGGAAACGTGTTCCAAATCCTGCTGCCGGTATCACTGCTTTTTTTACTGAGCTCATAATGTTATTTTTTATAAGATGTAGGGTTTGATAACCCGTGCGTTTATTTTCTTGAGGTTAATAATCAGTTTCTGCAGGGTTTCGTCATCATCATACGTACCGATGATGGCGCCGCCTGAACCGGAAAACTTGGCTGATGCCCCGCACTGACGTGCTACCTGCACCATTTCCTTATTGCTGTCTGAGATGTTCATGATTTCACAGCGCAGGTCAAAGTTTTTGTTGATTAACCGGCTGAGTCCTTTATGATCTTCATTTTCGATGGCTTCTTTGCCTGCGTCTGCCAGACTGGCAATTTCCTGCAAGGTGTCAATGACTTTAGCATCACCGCTCATATACCGTTCACGGATGTTGTTCAACACGGTTCCGGATACTTTGCCCAGTTCTGTTTTATAGGCAAGATATAATTTGGGTAGTTTTGAGGCATCAACAGGGGTGTAGGTCCCGTGTCCCTGTTTTTCAAGTTGTTTTTTATCGAAGTCCATGTGCACACAGCCTTCGTAGGCCTGAATAACCCTGTCCTGTAATCCCGCATTTATGCCGAGTTCTTCGGTTTCGGCATTAAGCACCAGGCTTGGCAATAAGGGCAGGGGTATTTCCACATCATAAAACCGCATTAATGCCCGCATGGTAGCCGTTACAATGGCACTTGATCCTGCCAGTCCCACCTGCCTTGGAATAGACGTCTGGTAACGGATGGTGAAGTTTTTATTGCTGAGCTTTATTTGTTGGTGTTCACAATACTCTGCAAACTTTTTAATGGCAGCTTTTACCAGCCGTGTACCCCCATAATACCCTGTAAGTTTTACGGTATCTACAAGCTGGTAGATGTTGCGAAAGCTGTTGCGGTCCACCTCCTGTTCTTCTATAACCAGTTCGGGAGTTTCAAACAGGGATATACGTGCACCGAAATTACGGATAATGATGGAAACGGTCTTTCCATAATATCCGTCGGACGGGTTGCCCAGTAAACCTGCCCGGGCAAATGCCCTTGACTCAATAATCATGGTATTCGCATTAATGGTTTCAGCTGCGAATATACCGAAAGATATT
>CAZZBU010000195.1:0-5770 GCA_964652315.1 uncultured Bacteroidales bacterium | reverse complement strand
AATACCAGGAAACTAAAAAAACACAATCTATAAATAGTTCTCAAAGTGATCATTTTAATGAATTAAGTGAAAAAGCATGGGCACGAGCAATGCCCCCGGCCCCAATAAAGCCAATCTTACATGGATTTTGCTGCATAGACAATTTCTTTTGAAATTCAAAGATAGCAGGATTTTTTAAGGACGTTTATGACAACTCACTATCATGTGCATACTGGAGGGTGTTAATTTGTTCCCTTGAAAATCGCCATAAAACATTACATCAGTGTATCCTGTATTTGGCAATGCCTGAATTACTTCCTGCTTTTTTAGTGGGTAAAGCTTTACGGTATTTTCAACTTTTTCGCCTGTTTTTTTTATCGTGAGGACGGTATTAAACTCTATTCTATGCCGCAGTCCCAGATAATTATAAAAACGTTCGAACATAATGACATCGTTTTCAATGGTTGGCAATTTTGTTATATCCTCACTTAAGATTCTGTCGTAATTAATAATCTGTAATAAAAAATCACCTCCTGGCTTCAGGCACTTATTTACCTGTTCAAAAAATGATTCAATTGCACTACCATCTTCGAGATGAACCAGGGTATTTCCAAAGCAAATGGCTGCATCTAGCGAATTTGGTTCAAATTTTTGAGCCAGTTGGGCCATATCCATGGCTTCGAAATTGGTTGTCCCTTTTTCACCTCGTGCCTTGGTCCGGGCCCGCTCTATCATGGTTTCATCAAGGTCGATACCCACCACCCGTTTAAAATGTGGTGCCAACTGAATGGCAAGGCTACCTGTACCACAACCTATATCCAACAAATCCTTTTCGGCATGTGAAGGAGAAATATGCTGTAGGGTAAAATCTTTTTGTGCAGGATTAAACGGAAAGATATTATCGTATTGTTCAGCAATGCTTTTATAAAACTCCATGATTTTCTTTTTGAATATATATAAGTTTAACAACATTTTTCGGTAAATTGTTAATTTGTCAATTTAGCATCAGATTAAGATAGCTTATGACGAATTGACAGCCATTTTTACTTGGCATATCGTTTGAGTTGTGGGCAAAGCAGAAGATATGAATGTAAAACTTAAATTATAAGTAATATGCAAAAAGGAAAAATTGATGTTTCAACGGAGAACATTTTTCCCATTATTAAAAAATTTCTGTACTCCGACCATGAAATATTCTTACGTGAGCTGGTTTCAAACGCTGTGGATGCCACACAAAAACTCAACACCCTGATAAATGTAGGTGAATACAAGGGTGAAACCGGAGAGCAAAAGATCGTTATCTCGTTAGATAAAAAGAAAAAAACCCTTACCGTTTCAGATAACGGTGTGGGTATGGACGAGGAAGAACTTAAAAAATACCTCAATCAAATTGCTTTCTCCAGTGCGGAAGAATTCCTTCAAAAATATAAGGACCAGGCCAATGCCATTATCGGGCATTTCGGGTTGGGTTTTTATTCTGCTTTTATGGTTGCCAGGAAAGTGGAAGTCATCACAAAATCATACAAGGAAGGTGCTGAACCTGTTAAATGGGAGTGTGACGGTTCGCCGGAATATGTTATTTCTGAGGCTACCCGTGCCGATGTTGGTACCGATGTGGTGCTACACATGGATAAAGATTCTGAAGAATTTCTGGAAGAATCAAAAATTAATGAGTTGCTAAGGAAATACTGTAAATTCCTGCCTGTTCCGGTAGCTTTTGGAAAGAAAAAAGACTGGAAAGATGGCAAAGAGGTAGAACTAGATGAAGATAACGTCATTAACAATACTAATCCGGCCTGGACGAAAAAGCCAACCGACCTGAGTGACGAGGATTATAAAAACTTCTATCGTGAATTATATCCCTTTGGTGAAGATCCCTTGTTCAACATTCACCTGAATGTGGATTACCCCTTCAACCTTACCGGAATCCTGTACTTCCCAAAAATTAAAAACAACATCGAAATACAAAAAAACAAGATTCAATTGTATTCCAACCAGGTGTTTGTTACCGACTCCGTTGAAGGTATTGTACCGGAGTTCCTGACTTTGTTGCATGGTGTAATTGATTCGCCGGATATTCCATTGAATGTCTCACGCAGCTACTTGCAAAGTGATTCAAATGTTAAAAAAATATCGAATCACATAACTAAAAAAGTAGCTGACAGGTTGGCCGAAATATTCAAAAACGATCGCGAACAATTTGAGCAAAAGTGGGATCATCTGAAGCTTTTCATTGAGTACGGTATGCTTACCGAAGAAAAATTCTATGAAAAAGCAGAAAAATTTGCCCTTTTCAAAAATACTGAAGGCAAATATTTCACTTATGATGAGTATCAAAAGCTTATCAAGGAAAATCAGACCGATAAAAACAAAAAACTTGTGTACCTGTATGCTACTGATAAAGACCAGCAGTATACCTTTATAGAGGCTGCTAAAGCCAGGGGTTATGATGTTCTGGAAATGGACGGCCAGCTGGATACCCATTTTGTAAACCACCTGGAGACTAAATTTAAAGACAGTCAGTTTGTACGCGTTGACTCTGATGTAGTGGATAAGCTAATTGAAAAAGACGAGAAAAAAGAGTCGAAGCTTACTGCTGAACAGCGTGAAGACCTGATCCCTGTTTTTAACAGCCAGCTTCCTGATACAGCTAATTACAATGTGGTGTTTGAAGCTATGAGTGAAAATGAAACACCGGTAATGATTACCCAATCGGAATTTATGCGCCGGATGAAAGACATGTCCGCCATGGGTGGTGGTGCCATGAACTTTTATGGCGAGATGCCGGATAGCTATAACCTGGTAGTCAACACCAACCATCCCTTGGTGCTCCGTATCCAGGAAGATAAAGAGAAATCTGTGGGTGAAGCGGTTAAAAAAATCAGGGAAAAAATAACGCCTATCGAGAAAAACCGTGCTGAGCTCGAAAAAGCCAATGAAAAAAAGAAAGAAGAAGAGATTAAGCAGGAAGAAAAAGACCGGATTGCTGATCTTGAAAAGAAAATTAATGAGCTGAAAGATAAAAAAGAAGCAACTTTGAAGAATTACGGTAAAGATAATAAACTGGTGAAGCAGTTAATTGACCTGGCCTTGCTGTCGAACAACATGCTTAAAGGCCCGGAGCTAAGCAAGTTCATCAAACGTAGCATTGAGTTGATTTAAAACATTTTAATGCGGTTAATAATTAAAGGTGATCGGCTATATGCTGGTCACCTTTTTTTAATATATGAGTGGAGAATGTTAAGTTTTCTCTCGCATAGCTGGAAAGTGTATTTATGATCTCGCAAAGCCGCAAAGCCGCAAAGAATAGGTTTACCTATTGCAAGGTTAGTGGAGTTTTCTTCTCTGCGTCTCTGCGTGACAGTTTTCTCTCGCAAAGGCGCCAAGCCGCAAAGAATATGTTTACTTATTGCAAGGTCAGTTAAGATTTCTTCTTAGCGTCTCTGCGTCTCTGCGTGACAGTTTTTCTCTCGCAAAGCCGCAAAGGCGCAAATAATATGTTTACCAAGGCAGGGGATTACGTTTTTTTTTGCGTCTCTGCGTCTCTGCGTGACATATCTACTCCTCGCAAAGGCGCTAAGCCGCTAAGAATATGCTTATTTATTGAAAGGTTAGTGAAGTTTTCTCCTTCGTGTCTCCGTGGAAAAATTATCTTTGCTTTTTAGTAACATCTAATTTTTCCAGGATGAAGCACATAATTTTAACTCACATAAACATCCAGAATAAAAAACACAGAAAACAGCACACTTGCTATGCCGTTGGTGGTAAAGAATGCCAGGTTAACCTTTGAAAGGTCTTTTGGCGTCACGATGGTATGCTGGTAGAACAATAGCCCAAGAAAAACAGTTGAACCCAGCCAGTAAAAAGTCCCAAAATCACCCAAAAAGCCCACAAACAATACTATCCCGGCTGTAAACACATGCAAAACCATGGAAAGCATTAAGGCACTTTTTTTACCGAGCCAGACCGGAATGGATTTTAAGGCTTCCTCCTTATCGAATTTTTCATCTTGCAACGCATAGATCACATCAAAACCGGCAACCCAGAACAGCACAATAAAAGAAAACAACAGGGGCAACAATTCAAACTTACCGGTTACTGCCAGGTAAGCACCAATAGGCGCAAGTGACAAACCAAACCCTAAAATAAAATGACAAAGTGCGGTGTATTTTTTAGTTAGGCTATAACCCAAAACCACTAACAGCGCGATGGGGGATAGGATAAAGGTCAACTGATTAATCAATCCTGCAGCAACCACAAATAAGATAGCATTCAGGATGACAAACCGCAAAGCTGACTTTGGCTTAATGATTCCCTGGGGAATTTCCCGGATGGCAGTACGTGGATTTTTGCTGTCAATTTCCCGGTCAACATAGCGGTTGAACCCCATGGCAGCATTGCGTGCAAACACCATGCAAAGGATGACCAGTAAAAACTCCTTTGGATCAAAAGTAGCCCCTGAAAATTCAATGGCCAGGAAAAAACCAATTAAGGCAAAAGGCATGGCAAAAACCGTGTGTGCGAATTTCACCATGGAAAGGTAGTTTTGTAATTTACGTGCAAGTTTCAAAACAATTCAACCTCCTTAATTCATAATTATTTGTTGCTAACCTCTGTGATTCTTTGCAGCATCTTTATGGAACTCTCTGTAAGAAGTCTTCAGTCTCAAAGACACTTATACCATACACTCCAGATTCATTTATGTTATTTCATTAACACTCACCATTTCGTAATGGTTCAAAACCACAATTATATTAACGCAAACTGGCACCCAATTCCTTTTCGTAGGTTTGCTGTAGCTTCTGCATAACTTTGTCAATCTGCTGGTCGGTAAGTGTTTTACTCTCGTCCTGGAGGGTAAAACTTACTCCATACGACTTTTTCCCAGCCCCTATCTTTTCACCTTCAAACACATCAAACAGGTTCACTTCTTTAAGCAGTTTCTTTTCTGTTTTATAAGCCAGTTCTTCAATCTGACTGTAGGTTATGTTTTTATCCAGCAACAAGGCAAAATCACGTTTTACAGCGGGGTATTTTGGCAACCCTTCAAAAGCAACTGTCACTTTCGTAGTAAGATTAACCACTTCAGTCCAATGGATATCCGCAAAAAACACTTCCTGATCAATCTCAAATTTTTTACAAAAGGTTGGAGCTACCATTCCCATTTCCAACACCGGCTTATCATTGCACGTATATTTCAAGCCATAGGCAAACAACTCGTTGCTGCTTTCTTCGCTTTTAATGCCCAGGGAATCAATCCCCAATCGTTCAAGCACTTTATCGGCTGCAGATTTCAGGGTGAAGAAGGTTGCCTTTTCCTCCGGGGCATTCCACTGGAGCGATGTTTTATCACCACTTACAAACAATCCGAGGTGTTCCTGCTCATCATATTTTTTGGTGACGTCATCAGAAGCCTCATCGCCTTTTTTATAGCAGAAACCGAATTCGTACAACTGTAAGTTAGGATGTTGCCGGTTAATGTTATACTGAATGGCTTCCAGTCCGCCAAACAACAGGGTTTGCCGCATCACATTCATATCGGCACTCAACGGATTCAACATTTCAACACTCTGGCTGGCTGCATATTGGTTTAAATCATTGTAATAGGCTCCTTTTGTCAGGGAATTGGACATAATCTCATTGTAACCTTTGGATGAAAGCATGTTGGAAACAATATTCTGCAGCTTGTTCTTTTCAGGTTTACGCGAATATGATAGCGAGGCCTTTATTTTTTCTGAAAACTCAATGTTGTTGTAGCCATACACCCGCAGAATTTCCTCTATCACATCAG
>CAZZBU010000194.1:1734-5824 GCA_964652315.1 uncultured Bacteroidales bacterium | reverse complement strand
TGATATTTCAGCTATTTTTAGGGAACAAATTCCCTTTTTTTATGAATAATTCAGGATAGATGCTCAAAAAGTATTAGAATTATTTAGGCAAGAAAAAGTTCACCTTTGTTGCGTTGTTGATGAATACGGAGGGTTTGAAGGATTAATAACCTTACATGATATTGTTGAAAATATTGTTGGACAAATACCAGAAGAAGGAGAATTATATGAACCAGATGTATTTATTCGAGATGATAAATCAGTAATAGTAAGTGGTGATGCCCCGCTTGAAACACTTAATGAGATAATTACAAATTTTACAGTTGATTTTGATAAAACTGACTATTCAACTGTAGCTGGATTTATTTTTAATCAAATTGGGAAAATCCCTCAAGTTGGAGATAAAATTGAATATATGGAGTATAAAATAGAAATAATTAAAATTGATGGAAATAAAATTGATAAAATTTTAATAGCAAAAACAAAATAAAAAAGCTTAGAGGTTTTCGAATCACTTAGTGACAATCATTTTGCCTTAATCAAAACGAAGGAAACTCATATACAAACCCTGCGCTAACGGTTAAAAAGTGCAGCCAGTTTTTCACATAGCCATCGCCCAGTCCGGTTTCATCCTCTGAAGTACCCACAGCGCCACCAGCCAGGTACCGGAGGTTTAGAAATGTGTTAACTCTATCCGAAACCATTAGGCCCTGCCGCAGGCTCGCATCCAGGATGGCACCAACCACCTCATTGTCGCTGCCGTTGATGTAACTGATGGGGGCGTAAAAGCCATCTGTTTCAATTTCTGTATAAGTTACCTCGTTGAAATTATACCGGGTGCGGAACTTCAGTACCGGTACCGGGCCAATGTCCCTGTTCGACCGGAAAAGGCTACCATCCGTTGACTCAAAGGCAATGGTGGCATTACGGATCTGGAGGGAAGCTCCCAAAGCAAACTTGAATCGTTCATTATCTGGCAATAATTCGTTTAGATAACTGATGCGCCAAAAGGGAAAGTTATATAAAAAATCAACGCTGGTGCCGGCAGGGAAGGTGAGTTCATCTATGGTTAAATCTCTTTCTAGCAAAGCTGATGATTCCAGTCGCAAGGGCTGGTACAACAGGTTTATTGTATGTTTTTCCTTGATTTCCAGCTCAAGGGACAGCCTGCTGACCGGGTACAATACATCCTGTCCGCCTTCTTTCACATAATTGATGTAGGTGCCGCTGTTGCTGAATTGTACCTTATGGCTCAGCACAGCCAGGTACCCCACCTCTGCTACCCCACGGAACTTCAGGTTGTTGCCGGCAGTAGAAACCTCCATGTTGGATTGTTGTGCCACCCCGGTTGCATGGAACAAAACAAGGATTAACAGTATGGGTAAAATTTTTTGTATCATATAAACATTCTTTTTTGGAGTATTAACATGGATTGAGGTAAAAAGTTTCGGTCTACAAAGGCATGTTTCCGGTGGTGCGCGCCAGGTGTGTTTTTGTCTCCGGCCACAAAAACTCGAAACCCTGCCTGACCGGCAGGCGGGAACACAAACCCCTAAAATCCGCATGGTAAATGTCTGACTGGATAATTCGGAGCTTGGTTAAAGGCGTACCATATACCCCCCCTGCCCGATATATGTTCCCAGATGAAAAAAAGAAGATTATTATTAGTTAAGCGAATAAAAAAACAAATTGATAAATCTGAAATCGAATCCGAACAGATCGGATTTGCAACTAGTGTCATGTCATTTTTGCTTTGCGATTGAACCACTGCCAAGGTTTTCAACCATTGGCAGGGTAGGCCCCGTCAGTGGTCAACGACCCTGATGGTGGCTAGGCGACATAATAGTCTTGACATGACACTAGCTGATTTTTTTTATGTAAATTTGATGTTAATCGTAAGCAAAAGAAACGACGCTACGATATTAAGATGACAAATAGTTATAACTATTGGTCGTTACGATGTTCTGCTTTATCTCAGAAATAAAAAGGCATTTGTAACTTTTTCAAATTAAAACTATAAAATATGTTTACAACAAGATACGTGCGTTTCGCTCTTTTTTTCCTGGCCTGTGTAATATTGATACCGGCTCAAATCAGTGCCCAACAGGATAAGGTAATCATAACCACGGATAACAAGAAAACCAGGGTACGCACCAACAAATCAGGCGAATTACTCATCAATGTAGCCCCAAAGGATGTACAAAGATTTAAGGATACCGGCGTGGTTAGCTACAGCGCCTTCGGGGCTAAAGGCGATGGTGAAACAGATGATATCAATGCCATTGCTGCGGCCCATGCCTTTGCCAATGAGTACAGACTGTCGGTGAAAGCCGATGATGAGGCAAGCTATTACATCGGAGGTCAGGAACGAACTGCCATCATTCAGACCCATACGGATTTTGGCAACGCTGCCTTTACCATTGATGATACCAACGTGGAAAACCGCCATGCTCCTGTTTTCATGGTCACCTCCAGCCTCCAGCCTTTCAAGCCTGAGGGAATATCTACTTTAAAAAAAAACCAGGAGAAAATAGATGCTCGTTTTCCCGGCACATGCCTGGTCACGGTCACCAATGACGATGTACGGCGCTATATACGTTATGGATTGAATCAAAATGATGGGTATGCACAAACAGATATTTTTGTGGTGGATTCAACCGGAAATGTGGACACGGATGCGCCCATTATCTGGGACTTTGACCAGATTACAAAGATAACGGCCTTACCCCTGGACGAAGACACGCTCAGGATTACCGGAGGACGGTTCACCACCATGGCCAACCAGGAAGAGCCCAAATACAACTACTTCGGCAGAAACATTGAAATAAAACGTTCAAATGTGGTGGTCGACGGTTTGGAACATCGTATTACCGGTGAAGGAGACCATGGTGCACCTTACCGTGGTTTCATCAGCATCAGCGATTGCTCTTACGTAACAGTGAAGAACACGCTTCTTACCGGGCACAAAAAATATATGACCATTGGCTCGGCAGGGAAGCCTGTCCCCATGGGCTCTTATGATATTTCAGTCAACCGGGCTCTGAATGTATCTTTTATCAATTGTAGTCAGACAAACGACATCGATGATCCCACCTACTGGGGAATCATGGCATCCAATTACAGCAAAAACCTGCTTTATGATCAGTGTGTTTTTTCCCGCTTCGATGCCCACATGGGCGTAGCCAATGCTTCTATTCGTAATTCTACCCTGGGCCACATGGGCATCAATGCCATTGGCACCGGTACGTTTACTGTGGAGAACAGCACCATTCGTGGGCGAAGTCTTATTAATCTGAGAAATGATTATGGCAGCACCTGGGATGGGTTGTTCCTCATCCGCAAGTGCGTATTTGTACCGGCTGGTGGCAGGGAGGCCAGCGCCAGTCTGATTAGCGGGTACAATTCCGGACAACACGATTTTGGCTATACCTGTTACATGCCTGAATGGATCATCATCGACTCACTTCATATTGATGATAGCAACCACCCGGAAGGTTATCAGGGACCTGCCATTTTTACCAATTTCAATTCTGAAATGACCGATGATTCCTATGTACAGGAGTTTCCCTACGTGTTAACAAAAGAAGTCATTCTACGGAATGTAACAACGGAAAGCGACAAGCCTCTCAGGGTTAGCGATAATCTGTTTATGTTTAAGGATGTGATAATAAACAGGTAGCAAAGTGAGATTTGAGTGTGTGTACGGAGCAAGTGAAGAGGGCGTTTAGCTGAGGGGTGTAAACTGATAGCTCGCAGAGGTAAATAAGTTCGAAGCCTGAAGCTCATAGGGGACGGTAAGCAATTGGCAGTTGGCTGTTTGCAGTAAGCAGTGAACGGAAGACTTTTGTGAATGGTGTACGGCGTGCCAATCACTTTTCACAGATTACTTTTTACCGAATACAAAAATCCAGTTCTTGCTTCTTTACCCTTTCCTAATCCAACGGTTTCAGTTACACCATTTTTTTTTCAGGTTTCGGTATCTCGTTAGTTAATTTTCGGACTATTTCATAAATTAGCCAAAAAAAATACAAGCGCCCTGAACATTTAATCATGAAAGAAAACATTATCCCCCTTTATCAAGCCACTGGTAAGCTAATTGCCAAATCGAAGG
>CAZZBU010000194.1:0-1634 GCA_964652315.1 uncultured Bacteroidales bacterium | reverse complement strand
TAAGCTTGAAAAACTAAAAGAGACATACCCTGATATAATAAAAGAAATAAGGGCACGTGGATTGATGCTGGCATTAGAGCTTAAAGAATCAATAAATGGAGAATCTGTCAGCCGGGAGCTTTTTGATGGTGGCTTCGTAACAGGGTATAAAATGAATACACTGAGGTTTTTACCTCCCTTGATAATTAAGAAATCGGATATAGATAACCTGATAGACAAACTGGATGAAATACTTAATAAATGGTCATGAACCTGATCGGTTTATCTTTTGCCTATTGAGAGGGCTGAGTTGTGAAAACGCAAAAGGATCATGGCATTGTTTAGATTAAAATGGCAAGTTCTAATCATTATCATTAAATAAAAATAAATGGAATACAGGCCTTTAAAACAAAATGAGCGCATTGAACTCATTGATGCGTTAAGAGGTTTTGCCCTTTTTGGCATCCTCATGGTAAATCTTCCCCTAATGTACCAGCCCATGTCACAGATGATGGCAGGTGCAGATCCTGATGCTTCAACCTTAAAAATTATTGGTGAATCTTTTATCAAATTTTTCTTTGAAGGGAAATTTTATGTGATTTTTTCCATGTTGTTTGGTTTTGGTTTTTGGATTTTTATGAACAAAAGCAAGGGGCAGGAAAAATCTACCCTGCCAATTTTCAAAAGAAGGCTTTTGTTTTTGCTTTTGTTTGGGATAGCCCATATCAGTTTATTGTGGGCCGGAGATGTCCTGTTGTTTTATGCGCTTTTTGGATTTTTGTTGCTTCTGTTCAGGAAATCATCAGATAAAAAGATCATCCGGTGGGCTATTGTCCTGGCTTTGTTACCCACAATTTTAATGGCGTTGATGATGCTGATTATTTCATTGTTCTCACAAGTACCCGAAGCAAAGGAAACCATTGGCGTTCAATTTCAGGAAAATATGATCCTTATGGAGGAATTGATAAACCGGGCTGCTGCAATTTACTCCACAGGAAGCTTGAGTGAGATAATATCCATTAGAATAGAGGAGTATCTGACGTTGTTAAGCGGGACCCTGTTTTTCTTCTGCCCTGTAATTCTGGCCATGTTTTTAACTGGTTTTCTGATAGCACGTAAGGGCATTGTTTCTGATTATGAAGAAAAACTGTCATTGATGCGTAAAGTGTTTTGGTGGGGACTGGTAATTGGTATAATTACAAGCGCATTGTATACGATTTCATACAGGTATGCCATTATGAGCATCCCAAATATCTGGGCTTTACTGTCTACTTCCATGCATACAATAGGTGGTATTTCTTTAGGATTATGCTATGTGTCGGGCATCACCATATTATTTATTAAAGGCAAGTCCGGCTTTTTTAGAAAGTTTCTGGTGCCCATTGGCAGGATGGCATTGACCAATTATCTGATGCAATCCATCATTGCCGTGCTGCTGTTTCATTCTTATGGGTTAGGTTTATTTGGTAAGATTGCCGTTTGGCAAAGCATTATCCTCACAGTGATTATCTTTGCGTTGCAGGCCCTTTTCAGTCGTTGGTGGCTAAGCCAATACCAGTTTGGGCCGTTTGAGTGGGTATGGCGAAGCCTGACTTATCGCAAGTTTCAGCCTATGAAAAAGCAACATAGGCCAATAGTAGAAACGCGCGCCATTT
>CAZZBU010000193.1:0-5867 GCA_964652315.1 uncultured Bacteroidales bacterium | reverse complement strand
CAGGGGGTTGAAGAGAGATATCCAGTTTATTATCAGTTCGGATGGTTTTCACATAACCAGGCATGGTTTCACCAATATTAATATCCTTGAACACCTCGTTTTCATACACAAGCCCCTTGTGTTTATGGTTCACGATTACCGAATATCCCAGATCACTTTGCTGCATGACCATCAGCTCCACTTTATCGCCAGGTTTTAAATCGATCGATTCATTATCCAGATATTTTTCCAGCTTGTTGCTGGCAAACAAGCGGTTGGTTTTTTCATCCAAATCAAGGTATACAATATACCACCGGTCGGGCTGCATCTTTTGCCGTTGTTCTTTGAAGGGTACAAGCAATTCCTTTTCCAATCCCCAGCCCATGAAAGCACCAACTTCAGTTACGGCCGAAACCCGCAAAAAGCCAAACTCATGTAGTTTGATTTTTGGTTCAAGGGTGGTGGCCACCTTTCGTTCTTCGGAATCGAGGTATACAAATACTTCGATGGTATCTCCGATGGAAAAATTATCCGGAATGTATTTATTGGGGAGTAGGACATCCTCTCCTTCCCCGTCAGTCAGGTAAAGGCCCACACTCATGTGCCGGTCAATGGTCAGGGTATTGTATTTTCCGATTGTTATCATGAAATCTAACTCGTAAAATATTAAGGAGACAAAGGTAGGGAAAATAAAATGTTATTTCTTGAATGCTCAGCCACCGGAGCAACGGGAGTTTCTTACCCTGCGATACGATATTTGGCGAAAGGCGGGGCAGGTATTTCATGGCAATCAGAGTTTATGAGGGGAGGAGTTTTTAGGTGGAGGAGTTTTTGAAGTGGAGAAGTTTAGAAGGGGAGGAGTTTATGTGGGGAGGAGTGTATGAGGGGGGAATTTAGAAGGGGATGAGGGTCATTGATAAGTTCGTACGTCAGTCCGTTTTGCTATGAGTTTTCAGCTTTAAGCTTTCGGTATTGAACTTTGAGATTCAGCATCCCTTAAACCCTTGCTTATTTTTTTAATTTAAGAATCTTAATCAGATTATCATCAAGTTGTTCTAAATATTTATCATCTAATTGACCTAAAAGTCCAATTATTAGTTCTTTATCAACTGTGGCTATCTTATTTAGTTTTATCAATGAAGTCTTTTTAAGTCCATTTAATTTAGTCGGTTGCAGAATTATGTCAAAATCAGATTGCCATTTTAGCTGTGTAGTAATAAAACAAATTGTCACATCATCAACAGAATCAATCAAAATTATGGCTGGCCGGTTTTTATTATCCGTTAGATCAGAAAAAGGAAATGGAATTAATACAATATCTCCTTTATTCATTTGTATCTTACTTTTAAATCATCCTCATTATATATATCATCCTCTTCGTTGAGAAAATCAAATGATTTAGAATCAGATGTCAATTTTTGAATACCCTCTGATATGATTTTATCATCAATTTTACTCAATAAAAAATCAGCAAAATCATTAATCTCTTTGATTTTTGTATCTGGTAATAATCTGATTTTAGTAACGGTTTTATCGATTAAAATCTGTCTATTCATAATTATCAGTTTTTACAAAAATACGACTCTGAAATGAATTACTTATCATTTCATTGTGCTTTTTTAATGCGGACTAACAGGATAATAATGACATCACAAATACCGCTGGTTGAGTTAACGAACGTTTCCAAACCCTATGGCCAGATTTCTCGGTTGGCGGGGCAGGTATTTCATGGCAATCAGAGTGTCTGAGGGGAGAAGTTTAGAAGTGAAGGAGTTTATGAGGGGGGAGTTTAGAAGGGGATAAGGGTCGTTGATAAGTTCGTACGTCAGTCCGTTTTGCAATGAGTTTTCAGCTTTAAGCTTTCGGTATTGAACTTTGAGCTTTCAGCATTGAACTTTGAGCTTTGAGCTTTATGCTTTCTGCTTTCACCTTTGAGCTTTGAACTTTGAGCTTTGAGCTTTGAGCTTTCTGCTCTCTGCTTTCTGCTTCCCTTAAACACTTCCTTAATTTTTTTGTTGCTAGATTTGTTATCTGATACAACACAAAAATGTCAAAACAAAATCCGCTTGTTGAATTAATAAATGTCTCAAAATCATTTAAGCAGATTCATGCTGTTGATGATTTATCCATGCAGGTTTTTGAAGGTGATATTTACGGTTTTTTAGGACCAAATGGTGCCGGTAAAAGCACCACCATCCGCATGTTACTTTCGCTGGTAAAACCTTCGGGCGGGCAGATTAGACTGTTTGGTAAAGACATTGCCCACCACCGCTACAGCACCCTGCAACGGATGGGATCCCTCATTGAAAAACCCGACTTTTACAATTACCTCTCAGCCCGGCGGAACCTGCAGATTCTTGGCCGATTATCCGCAGTTGAAAATCTGGATATACGAATCAATGAAGTACTCGATTTGGTAGGGCTGATATCGCGTGCCGCCAGCAAGGTAAAAACCTTTTCGCATGGCATGAAACAGCGACTGGGCATTGCACAGACCCTGCTGCATGATCCGGAGTTTATCATCCTGGATGAACCGGCCAATGGCCTCGACCCCCAGGGACAAAAAGAAATGCGCGATTTAATCACCCGACTGAATAAAGAACAGCATAAAACCATCCTCATTTCAAGCCATATCCTGTCGGAGATCGAACAGGTGGTTACCCGTATGATTATATTAAACAAAGGAAAAAAGGTTGTTGAAGGCTCTGTGGATGATTTGCTTGGTAAAAACGAACTCCGGGTAACTTACATTGTTAATGACGGGGCAACTGCTGCGGCAAGTCTACAGAAAGAAAAAAGCTGGAAAAATGCCTTGTTGGAATCGGATAGTAAAAAACTGGTGATGAGCCTCAACAATGATCAAATCCCTGCTGTAACCCATCATCTGGTTGATAATAATATATATATTTATTCGGTACAACCTGTGCGCTCCCTGGAAGCATATTTTTTGAATCTGACAAATCATGCATAAACTGGTAACCATCGAACTTTTCAAAATATTCACGCGCCCACGGACCTACATTGGCTTTGCAGCTATAGTTATTATTGTGCTTAGCATACAAACCGGCTTCTATTTCGAAGGAGAAGAATTGCTGTCTTTTGTGCTGGATAGCCTGAAAGACCGTTTTATTTTTCAGGGAACGCTGCTCAATTCATACACCATAGCCTATGTAATTCTAAATACCCTATGGATACATGTCCCAATTCTGGTTGCCCTGGTCACCGGCGATTTAATTGCCGGTGAAGCCAACGGAGGTACATTCCGTGTGATACTCACCAGGCCAGTAAGCCGTACAAAGTTGATTTTTGCAAAGTTTTTTGCAGGATTTACTTATGCGGGAATGCTGGTAATCCTCCTGATGGTTTTTACCCTAGGCATTGGCCACCTCATGTTTGGTCCCGGTGATTTTATCGTGCTCAAATCCAGTGTGAACATCATCAATCAGGACGAAGCCCTGTGGCGTTTCATCCTGGCATTTGCCTATGGTATCCTGTCAATGACGGTAGTCGTATCCCTGTCTTTGATGCTATCTGCATTTACAGACAATTCCATTGGACCGATTATTGGCACCCTGGCAATTATCATCGGAATAACGGTTATTTCAACCCTTGGCTTCAGCCTGCTGCAGCCGGTGATGCCCTTTTTATTTACCACCTACCTTTCGGGATGGAATCTTTTTTTTGATTCGCAACCGGATATCATTGAAATATTACAGGCTGTGGGAATTCAACTGGGGTATATCATTTTATTTTTTAGTGTGACGCTTATTTATTTTAAACGAAAAGATATCCTTAGCTAAATGACAAAAACAGTATTATCCATATTGATGTTTTTCATGCTGATTCAGTCAGCAAAACCACAAAATCAAGCCGAGGCTTTAGCCCTTGTCGATGCCCTGAAAGAAAAAATGATGGAGGTTGTGCGTTATGAAGCCAATGTAACGATCCAGGTTGATGTAGACTTCATAAATATTAAAGAACGACAAGCCAGGGTAACATTCCAGCAACCGGATCAATTTGATTTGAAAACCACCGGCTTTACCTTGTTGCCACGCAAGGGTGCAGAGATGGAATACCTGCAGCTTTTATATGGCAATCACACGGCCCTTTATGAAAAAGAAGATACAGTTGGTGGCCATGAAACTTCGGTAGTAAAAATAATCCCGATGACAGATGAGACCGACATCATTCTGGCACAGATCTGGATTCAGAAGGATAACCCCAGATTATTGAAAATGAATACTTTTACGAAAAGCAACGGCTCGTTTACCATGCGATTCTTTTATGCTGATCATCCGTTTGATATGCCGGATAAAATCGAAATCACTTTTGACATTAAAAGTTTTATGCTTCCGGCCAGCTTGTCGGGTGACCTAAAAGCCCTGGAGAAAAAAATCACCGAAGAGAAAACCCAGGGGAAGGTTATTCTTACGTATTCGGATTATAGGGTGAATGAGTGAGTTTTGGATTCCCTCTGGGTTGGTTACTGAATACCCATATCTATATAAGTATGAATAATGCTTTGAATGCCACATACGTTAAAAAATAAATAGCCACGAACCGAAGCGAAGCGAGCTCCGCTTCTGTTCATGGCTAAATTGCTTTAGCCTGATTAATTAACTCCGTTGAGCTCGTCCTTTGTCCTCGGTTCATGAACTTGTTGAAACCTTTGTACCTTAGAGTCCCTGCCTGCCGGCAGGCAAGGTGAGTAGCAAAGATTTTTTGAGCCACAAAGACACCAATATAGAAGATACACCAAAATGGGAAAATCTATGAATTAGTCAGGTTAGGTATATTCGCAGACAATCATTAAAAAATATTCATGTTTCGAACACACAGAACACTTCATATCATTAAGGTAAAAAATTCAGGTACTGCATAACCTCATCATCTCCCTTCAACGCATTTTCCGGCAACGGATATTCCTGGTTAAAAACCCGGAGTTGTTCTTTTTGTAAGATGGATATAAAATCCTCTGATATCTCATTATCAACCATAATATTTTCCAAATTCAGCCCAAGATGTTCAGCAAAAAACCGGTAAGCAGCCTTGCGCTTTGAAATTCCATAATCATGGCCTTCATTGGGCAGGTGCACATTTTTCACTTTGTCTTCAGCATTATACATGGCGTAAACCTTTTTGATGTAAGGAAATTCAACCTCCGGAGTATTTTTCGTCCAATCAGCCCCATCAGATACAACCAGCATGGGCCGGGGTGCACAGAGGGCAGCAATCTCCACATTATTGGTCTGATGGTGACTGCTTTTATGAATGGGCATGCCGCTTTCGCAAACGCAACCACCAAAAAAGTGCGCCGAAACCTGTACCACCGGCACAGAAACACTGATGCGTTTGTCAATGGCTGCTAGTATAAACGTTTGTGTTCCGCCACCCGAAGCACCGGTCATGCCAATGCGACTTGTATCCACATCCGGTCTTGAGGACAGGTAATCCAGTACACGTTTGCTGTTCCAGGTCTGCAATAAAAGGGCAATGGGCATTTTATGATTGACCTGTTTGCTATCGCCATAGCCAATCATATCATAAGTGAACACAATAGCGCCCATACGGGCCAGGGAAGCAGCTCTTTTTTGCACTGCTTCGGTCATACGCACATCCTCGCCGTGACCATGCGGACTAAGAATCGCCGGAATTTTTCCGGTATATGATGCCGGTTTGTAAAGGTTGCCGGTAATATAGAAACCCGGAAAGCTTTCAATAAAAATATTTTCAACCACGTATCCATCCAGTGTTCGTTTGCTATGGATAACAGGGTTCAGTTGACCGGCAAATTGTTCCATCCTGCAAATTTGCAATCCGTCAACAATACCTTTCCGGATGATTTCAGCACGGTTCTCCCAGGATGTTTTATCGTTCCATTCTGACTG
>CAZZBU010000192.1:0-5895 GCA_964652315.1 uncultured Bacteroidales bacterium | reverse complement strand
AGTATCGAATAATGGGGTAACAGAGTATGAATTATTAACAGTATCTGCCATAACCTGGTAAAAACCAGGTGATGGGGCAGGGATAGCTTCAGGGAAGGGAGAAAAAGGATCAGGTTGATAAATAAGCTCACCCGAAGCAGAAGTTCCAGCTGCATCGGTACCCCATTGAGGTTCCCATTGCCCGGCCACTGCAATAAACTTGATATTGTTTCCCTGGATGATTTCAACATCTGTCTGAAATACTCCCTCACCCATTGATTGCATCTCAATGGCTGCCTCGTTGTTCCATCCGGCACTAGTTGCATCGCCCAGCAGATAAAACCTGTAATCTTCTTCCGGAATTACAAGCAGTACTTCTGTAAGTGTGATGTCTTCATTCATTACCTCGAAGGTATTTTGGGCGAAAGTCATTCCATCTTTCCAGACTGTGTAATAATAACTTCCTGCCTCCATTCCTTCAAAAACGTATTCTCCCTCAGCATACGGCTGTCCATTCAGTAAAATGCGTGCATCAGGTATCGGGTCGTTGTTTACATCCAAAACTGCAAAGGTGATTTTAGGAAGGAACGGTTCAATAGTATATTCCAGATTTATTACATCAGCACGTATTCTGTATTGGCCCTCAACAGGAGCCGGAATATTGGCCGGGTCAGGAACATCAAGGGTTGGTCGGTAAATCAGAGGACCTGCCGTGGAGGTGCCGGATTCATCTGTCCCCCATTGTGGGGCCCATTGGCCAGGGACGGAAATAAACTTAATAAATGGCCCGTCAATAATATCTACCACAATTTCGAATACACCATCTCCTATATGCTCCATTTCGAGGGCATTGTTGTTATCCCAACCCACAGTGGTAGCATCACCGAGAAGGTAAACCGAGTTTTCAACTTCAGATTTTTCCGAAACCACAAAACTATTGCGGTTTTCAGCACGGACGGAATCATCAGTATTGAATGCAAAATTGACAGAAGCCGAAACAGTGTTGCTATTCTCCGGTAATTTTTCATGCAAAGCTATTTCCCGGGGAAATGCATTTTGTGAAAAAAGAGCGATGATAAGTATTATAACCGTCAACGTAGTTATTCTTTTCATGATTTGTGGATTTTAGTTTTTAGCATTGTTTAAATTCTGATTTAACCTTGAGTTTAATTGACTTATAGTTTAGATTAACTTTGGTTATTGTTGAATAAAGTTAATTTGTCAATCTCATAAAAAAAATACTCAACATTGAGTATTTTTTCAAAAACTTTAAAGCGGTTACCATAGTAAAAATCATCCATTAAAGGAAAGAAATTGGAAGGAAGAGAAACAGTAATTACACTATTTAACCATTGAAATCATAACCACGGTTCCTTTGCTGGGTGCTGAATCAATTTCAAAGGTGCCGTGGTATCCCTGCACGATTTGTTTGGAGTGGGTAAGTCCAAATCCGTGGGAAACAGCCTGCAAATCGAATCCATTTCCATTGTCCACAACCTGGAAATTAAGGGTTGTTTCATAATCGTAGGTTTCAACCACAATCAGTTCAGATTGGCTATGCTTGATGGCATTCTGTATGGCTTCGATGATGATAAGGTAAACATCGAAAATCCAGGGGTATTCAATTCTTTCTGATAATCCAAAATTATACAGCTCAATGGTTTTGTCCGGGAAAGCTTCCCTGAATAGTTTCAGCTGAAGCTGCAGTGCATCCATAAGCAAACCTTGCTCCAGGGACAGGGGCATCAGGCTGTGAGATAAAAAGCGTATGTCTTTCCCCAGTTTTTTAAGGTTTTGCAATGCCTGGCATTTTTTGTCGTCACGCAACAACATATGGGTAGCCAGCAACTGACTGCTCATTTGATCGTGCAACACCGATGCAATCTGTTTCCTTTCTCTTATGCGTCCCTTGGAAAAAGCTTTCAATTCATAATCCCTTTTCTTCAATAGCTCAGCCTGTAAGGTCAAATTATTCTGAAACGTACGGTAATATTCTACACCTAACAAAAGGCCAAAAAGAACAACTTCATAAATTCCTGGAATAAAGATATACTTCGGATTGATAGGAATACTTATGAGAGAATAGGTGTCGAGGATCAATAAAAAGATGAAAACAATGCCCATTGTAAACGTGGAAAGCACATACATACTTTTTCTTCTCTGATACCGATAGCTTAGTATGGCTGTAGTAAAAGCCATCAGTATTAACAGGCCGGTAAGAAAGCTATTGATGACAAATAAAGCTAATAAAATTGAAACAATATCTAAAAGAAAAAAAATTAAGACCAAGGGAATAAATAAGATGCATGCGCCGGCAAGGATAAAAGTGATAGTGTAAAAGACAGGTAACTTTTCCCTGGTATTCAGGAAAAGCATAATAAATACTGCAAACACTACCGGATTGACAATGGAAAGTAAGAGCCGAAATTCACTTACATAAATAAATGACGGTAACAAGGCATACTTAAAAAATCCGGTATTGATTAGCACATAAGAAACAGCGCCAACTATATGCAGGATATACAAAAAATGAACAACCCTTGTGCTCGAAATTGCCAGGAAAATATTAAGTCCCAGAAAGGCAATAATAATCCCAAGAAAAATAGAATTGTTGCTTAGTTTGCGTAAAAATCTTTCCTGGAAAACAAATTCAGGTATTACATCAAGAGAAAATGCCAGATACGAGTAATGCTTTTCTGCAAGAAGAATAAGTTCCTTTTCTTCGCCTGGTTCAACATGCACCAGAAAACTGGCTGTCAGCAGGTTATCCGGATTTGATGCAACCCGATCTCCTGCCACCCTGGTGGTATCGCCATCATAAAGTGTTACAGAATCAAGGTGAAGGTTGCTTGTTACGATACGGTAATTTCCGGTTTCGTTATCGGGATTGTAAATAACCATTCTGCACCATACGTTCGCCTTATGATTAAATCCGGCCTTGATAACCTCGTTCAGTTGAACTGGGCTAAAATCAGTATTTCCCTTTATATTTTCTAATGTAATGTTGCCTTCTTTATCAAAAAAATACTCCACCGTTACAATTTCCTGGGCAGGCAAAATACAGGATAATATAACGAGTAAAAAAGTTATGAGTTGTTTTTTAAACGACACCATAATTCATGGCGAATTGCTGCAAACTCACAAAACCAGATATACCCAGTTTTTTATAGATATTTCTACGGTGGGTTTCAGCAGTATGTTTACTTATAAAGAGAGTTTCTCCAATTTCAGGACTGGTTTTCCCCTTCAGCACCAGTTTAATTATATCAACTTCTTTTTTACTCAGTCTAAATTTCCCTGTAAATTGTGTGTCAATATTATCAAATGAATTCATGTGGCTTTTTTCACATATATTGGTTATAAACTCAGACGATTTAGTATTCTCAAGGGTATCTATTAGCTCATTGCTTGAGGTTGATTTAGATAAATATGCACAGGCACCCATTTTTCGGGCCTTTTCAACAAGGAAAGGTTCTTCGTACGCGCTTAAAATGAAGACACGGGTTTTCAGATTCCTGGTTTTTACATCCTTTATAATATCAAAACCATCATGCGTATCTATATTGAGATCTGTTATAAGGATATCTGGCTCATATGTATTCAGATATCTTAAACAATCAAACGAGCGGTTAAACACCTTTTCAACAAGAAATCCTTCGCTCTTACGAAGAATATCTCCGATGCCATTCAGAAAAAGTTCATGATCATCGCATAAAACAATTGAAGGTAAACTTGCAGCCGGTTTCATAGTTAGATAAAATTATTTAAACAAATAAACACCTACCTCAATTTTTGACTATAACCCATCAAATTGAATGCTATACAAATGATGCAAATTCCTGGCTCAGGTTAGATTGACACTAACTTTTACTTACGTATTATTCTACATCCATATCACTTTCGATAGTAGATTTTCATAATTATCAGCTCATATTAAGATTTATCATAAGTAAGATCCCTAAACTGTCATCAGATTCATATAATTGTTTAAAACAAATTTACAGAAGGGTGGCATAAAAAAAAATACCCACAGGTGGGTATTTTCTTTAGTTACAATATACGAAGCAACTGCCATTAAATCAGGTCGAAAGCTTGTGCGAAAGAGATAAAATCGTAATTGGTTTTAAATCCTAATTTGCGCTTGATGTTTTTCCGGTGGGTGGCCACCGTTTCTTTTGATAAAAACAATTTGTTGGAGATTTCATCTGAACTGCTACCATTGGCAACCATCGTTAATACTTCAATTTCACGTTTTGTTAATGAATTCATCAATTTCGAATTCTTTCGCAGATAATTGTTTTCATCAAGCAAGCGCTGAACTTTAATTGTCATATAATGCAGATGGTCAATTGGTATTGCATTAATCATTACCAGAAGAGGTGAGTCGTTGTCGTCCTTCATTATAATCTTTACACCATTGAAATACCAGCTCCATGGATGCTCAGGGGTGGGTCGTACCTGCTGAAAATATGATACAATCTTATCCGTATCGTTTTTATGAAGTAAATCCAGCAGGTAAGGGGTATAATCGTCGGCTTCTTCTTTGTTGAAAAACCGATCAGAATATTTTGGCCCTATTTCCTGAAGTTCATCCAGGGTAACTTCCAAAATCTCCCTACCCCTTTCAGACATGTAAACTACAGACAATGTCTGAATATTCATCACGATGATAACACCGGGGATATCATTTTCATAGCTTTTAATCTCTTCAATTTTATCTGCTATTCTTTTTTCGATTGAGATAGATGGTCTTTTCATACAAACTTAGTGAATGTGATATATGAGAATAAAATTTCATTAAGAAAAATGACTACCTGCTATGCCATTTTGCCAGGATTAACAGATGTTATTTAAAATTGACATAGAGTAATTGACTTTATGTAAATTTAACGAAATATCGATTCAAAAAAAATTAAAAAATAATATGTCGCAACAGATAATTACGATAACCATACATATTTTTCGCAGAATCAAAACTGCACAACCAGTATTATCAGCCAAATCAGGAAATTATAGTGCCATCACTATGGTTAGTTTATAGAATGAACTGATTTGAATTTTTGACTAACCTTCCCGCTATCTAATTTTTAAAATTATCTGTCAGGTAATTCGCTCAAAATTCTTTTTGAAAATTTATTTCCGTTTGGGAACAAAGTAAGGATGTTTTCTAATTGATTGATTCGAAAAATCAAACCCACCAACATTCCTTCGCATGTCGTGTGGATGACCTACTGCTGTTCTCCCTAAAAAAATAAAATGAAAAAGCAGCCCAGCCAAAAGCACCACCCCAGATTGCTATTCCCGTAAATATCATATCTGCAGAGAATTCTACCGCACCAATATTTCCGGTTAGAATCTACTGCACTTGCAGTGCCACCAGCTACTGAAAGAAGAACACCTCCACCTTTTACGACATTAAATAACTGGGAGTTCGAAGCGGCTCTTGATAATAATGTAAGTTTAGCATCCTTTACAAAGCTACCTGGCACAAAAGAATTGCCATGGAATTTCAAAGACCACTGTCTGAGTTGATCATTCCAAATAACCTCAAACTTACCACTTGCCAATATTTCAGATAATTTTTCCAATCCACCAAAATGCTCTACAACACCAGCTGGAATTGCTAAAAAACCAGAAACATTCTGGATCGCAGATAGAATATCCTCAAGGTCCTCTCCCTGATTTATTATAGTATTAACTGTATCAGTAATTTGTCCAACCATTTCATTTATTTGAGATTGGTCTTCTCCTTCACTTGGCATATCTTTAACCCACTCCAGATTGGCAATATAATCATAACTCGCCGTTTCCAACCCCATACCATAGGCCCCTGTTACCTGCATTCCACCCGGATCGATATAACGAATAGGATTGCCAAGCGTATAATTGTATGGCGACCAGAGATAATACTTCTCC
>CAZZBU010000191.1:0-5966 GCA_964652315.1 uncultured Bacteroidales bacterium | reverse complement strand
GGTTCGGTTGATTTGAAAATGCCGACAGCCTGGAACTACGATGCCAACTTATCATGGTTCTCCAAATACGGGTTGATATCCGTTGGTGCGTTTTATAAAGAAATCTACGACATTGATATCAACGTACGTTTCCACGACTGGAGTGGTTCGAATGATCCTGAGGCAGAAGATTATAATCCTTATCGGGGATGGATTGTCAATAGCCCTATCAATTCAGAGGAAACAACAACCATTTTAGGTGGTGAGCTTGAAGTACAAACCAATTTCCGGTTTTTACCAAAACCATTCGACGGTCTTGTATTAAGCGGGAACTTTACATTAATGGAATCGGAAACGGCTTATCCTTACTTTTTCACCAGTTATCCGCCACCTGATTATCAGCCTGTAACAGAGGATTCTGTTCGGATTAACAGTACGCAGGGTCAGGCCGACTTTATTGCCAATGTTACCCTTGGGTATGAAAAAGGAGGTTTTTCGGGTAGAATTAGTATGAATTACCAGGGACCCAGGCTGGCAACATCAGCAAATAGCCGCTTTCAGGATGAATACAACGATGAATACATGCGGTTTGATGCCGCGTTGAGTTATAAAATCAATGCTAACTGGCAAATACTTGCCAATTTGGTGAACCTTAGCAATGAAACCGAGCGGAATTATATATACACGCAGGATCAGCCTAGCAGAATAGAACAGTATGGCCGTAGATACACGCTTGGCGTACGGTACAGATTTTAGTTATAGTAATTAATATATCGGCAGGCTGGCTTTTGCCAACCTGCTGATTCAAATTTTTAATTTTTTATTAACCTAAATTTTTTATTATGAAGAAAATTTACTTTTTAACACTAACTTTTGGACTGATTTTTTTTGGTCTGAACAGCGCTAATGCGCAGGATTTTCCATGGCCCGATCTGGGCGAAGCCATGATTATTGAACCCGGCGCTCCAGGTACAATTAATGAGACTATTCACGCGGATACGTCTGCAACCGGTGAACGGTTGCATAATCACTACATCTTAAGAAGAGGTCAGACTTATTTGTACACCGCAAGAATCCAAAACACCGGATATCCTTTAATGGTAACAGCTGAGGATGGTGACGGAGAATTACCCATCGTTAAAGCATTGGGGCCTGCAGAAGGTGAAGACGAAGCTGAAAGACCGTTTCACGCGGAGGGCGATCTGTACCTCAAGGATATTACCATTAATGGTTTCGACCAGGGGGGTAACTATACTGATAACGCCACCGTACGTTTAGCTGCTGACGAGATTACCGTTGTTTTAAAAGGTGTTAATTTTGATTTTAACCGCCAGAATTCCATTCGGATTAATGCGGTTGATTGTGAATTGTATGTAGAGGACTGTATTATTGGCAACCAAGGCGTTGCAGCACGTTTATGGCAGGGTTTTGCCGTCCACTTCCGTGGTAACTGGACACCATTGGTGCATATGCGTAATAATACAATCTATAACATGCATAATAATATAATTTCTAACAGGAACGAAAAACGTTATGGTAAGTTAGTTTTTGAAAACAATACTGTGATGAATACAGGTACTAATGGAGCTGACTTTGGCCGTCCGGATGAATTGGTTGTTAAAAATAATTTGTTTGTGAATGTGGGTATCTTGGGCGATGGTTTTTTAGGCGACCGGGAAACTTTTGTAGAGCCATGGTATTATTTCGCTGTGGACTCCAACTTCACGGATACCACCAATACAACCCTGCTTGATCCGGTGGTTGATTTTTCAAACAACCGTTTTTATTTGGATCCGGCTGTAGCCGAATTATTGCCCGACTCTTCTGACAAGTCTACGGAGACATTGATTCACCCTTATCTTTTAAGCTTAATTGATGAGGCAACTAACATAATCGCTGACGAGGCATTTTCATTCACCAATTTCCCGGCTACAACTGGCGAATATGAATCATATATTAATGATTTCTTTGCTTTTTCCGATGATCCTGCGGAGATGCCCCAGTTTGATACTGACATCCGTACACTGGATTTTGGTTATCCCGAAACTCATGCAGCATATACTGCAGGTACTGATGGCGGGCCAATCGGTGATTTAAACTGGTTAGGTGGTGCTGTGGGTATCAACGATTACAGATATGAAGCATTCAACGTATATCCAAATCCGGTCTCCGGTGTAATCAAGGTTAACTTGAAAAAAGATCAAAACATTGATAAGGTTGTCATCACAAATATCCTTGGGCAGGACGTGAAAGTTGTTTCAAGCATTAACAGCAAACAATTCGAAATTGATGCCCGAGAACTTAACACAGGCATTTATTTCGTAAATTTTTATAAGAATGAACGGTTCCTGGGAACGAATAAAATTCTGAAGAAATAAAGAATATTTAATTTTATTATTTAGGATTAGGGTGCCTTTTTGCACCCTAATCTTTTTAACTTTACATGGTTAAGACTATTAAGCTAAAAATTGAATATAATTGTGCACTCATCACTACAGCGTAACGCTTTCATCAAAAATCTTTTGTTAATAGCAATTTTTATGATTGTTATTATGCGTTGTCAGGAGCATCAACACCCTGAACAACAAAGAAAGGCAATCGGGATAGATTTGGAACAACAATGGGTCCAACTGGCCGATAGCAAAGGCGAAATAAATGAATACAGTGACAGCGCTGTGGTTGAATCTGCTGAGTTTTCTCCGGATGAAAAATACATTGCAACTGGTTCAGCCCTGGGGAAAGAACTGATTGTATGGGATGTTGAAACACATGAGATTTTATATCAAAAACGGTTCAAGGAGAAACTTGAAATTGTATGCTTTAGCCCGGATAATGAATACCTGTTAGCCGGAGGAGAATTTAATTTTTTATATATTCTGAAAACAGGTAATTGGAAACAACATATGGCCATTGACCTTCCATCTGGAATTGAAGGAATGTCTTTATCTAACAATGGTGAAATCCTTGCTTTGGGACGTGAAGATGGTGTGATTATGTTGCTCAACACAGAGGATTTTACAGAAATTGACTCATTAATCCATGGATTTCATGGAAAATCACCTGAGTATAATAATCCTGATTACCGCGCCGATGTAAACTCGTTGGATTTTACACCTGATGATGAATACCTGGTTTCCGGGGGATTAGATGGTGACATAAAAATATGGTTTCTTCCAGAACGCAAATTGATAAAAACCATACAGGCACATCAGAGTTCCATCAAATCAGTTAGGATAAATATAAAAGGCAATTGCATTGCCTCAGCATCTTCCGGCTTGCCTCATAGTGGAGATAATTCCATTAAGATTTGGGATTTCAAATCCGGCGATCTTTTACACAAATTATCATCACCTTATGGCATGGAGGCCGTGGAATTTAATCCTTCAGGTGAATTTTTACTGGGCGGCGCTTTGGAAGTAATCAATAAAACAAATAAACCCAGTCCAAAAGGTCAGATATACATTTATTATATACCTGATGATTTTTTAACAGAACCTATTCGGCTGGTGCACAAAGAACCGGTTTACCTTTCTGAATATTTTGATTTTAATGCCTCCGGAACCAGGCTAGTGTCAGGTCATGAAGATGGCTCGGTTCGCTTGTGGAAGGTGAAATATAAATAGAATAGTTTTTATTAATACCTAACCTTTTGTGTTGTATGAAAAATCTCGTCGACCGCAGAAAATTTTTAACTCTTCTCGGCCTGGCTGGTTTGTCAGAGGCTGTGTACTCAAATACCATGGTTAATAAGTTATCCTCTGGCTACAATGCCCCGGAAAAATCCGGTGTCAGGATTACCGGATTGAAAACATACATCTTGCCAAGGGCTATTATTGTCAAGCTCGAAACCAATGCCGGAATTAGTGGCTGGGGTGAATCCAGCCCAAATAATACCCACCTAATCCGTACTTTTATTGAAACGGATATGAAAGACCGTGTCATTGGCCGTGATCCTTTTGATGTTGAACCGATCTGGGACGAGTTATTCTGGTACAATCATGACCTGGGCCCTGCCGGAGCATTGCCCTACGCCATTGCGGGCATTGATTTGGCACTTTGGGACATAAAAGGAAAGATACTGAACCAACCGGTATATAAACTCCTTGGCGGGAGTTACCAAAAGGAATTTCTAACTTATGGGGGCTTTGGCATATACGGTGGCTCCGTTTCCGTGGAAGAGGCGAAAGAAAAAGCTGTAAGTCTTGCTGAAAAAGGGTTTAAAGTGATTAAGCTCCGGATGCAGATACGGGAATACAACTTAAACCCAATACCTGATTATACCCTGAACTATTATGCCTCTGTAAGAAAAGCGTTACCTGATAAAGTGGAGTTGTTTATTGATCCAAACGAAGGCTATACTGCTTCGCGCGCAATACAAATCGGTAAGGAATTACAACGCATGGGAATGAAATATTTTGAAAGTCCATGCCCACTTGAAAATCATAAAGATACAGCAGCAGTTGTTGATGAACTGGATATCCCCGTTCTTGCAGGAGAAAAATGTTATACCCGGTGGCAATTCAGAGATTTGATCCTGCAAGGTAATCCTGATGTGATCCAACCTGATGTAATCAAATCTGGTGGAATCACCGAAGTAAAAAAAATTGCTACCCTGGGGCAGATATTTTTTAAAACATTGGCGCCGCATAACACAAAGCCAACGCTCGGAACTGCTGCTGCACTCCACGTAATGGCATCCTGTTCGAATTTTGGCCCCTTCATAGAATTCATTGAAACAGAGCTTTACAAGCCCGTGTTGAGTGTATTTGATAACCACGTGGAGTTTAAAGATGGTAAGCTTATTGTTCCCGAGGGTCCCGGGCTCGGGCTGGTTGTTAATGAAAAAAGACTTGAAAAAATTGCAGAATAAACATTTAATAATATACCATAAAAATTATAGGATATTGGAACAGATATCAAGAAATTTTTTACTCATAATATCCTTGCTTATTGCATTACCGGCCAAATCGCAAGAAGATATTGTAATTTTTAAGGAAGACAAACCAGACATAAAACTCCTTTGGAGCAGGATGGCCGATTTTAGTCCGACTTTACGATCGGTTGAAGCAGCAGAATTTTCTCCCGACGGTAAATATGTGGTTTCCGCTGCTAAATTTGGTTCCTACCTTATGCTCTGGCGGGTGGCCGATGGATACCTGTACTGGGAGAAAATAATGGATGCCGAAGTGGAAGCCGTTACTTTTTCACCTGACGGACAGTTTATTGCTGCAGGCGACGAGGCCTATAAGGTAACTATCTTTAATCTGAAAGGGGATGTTGTAAAAGTGCTGCAACACGATGCCGCTTTTGATGGCATCACCTGGCGACCTGATGGGAAATATGTTGCCGGGGGTTCAGAGAATAGTGAAGTGGTTTTGTGGAATACCCAAACCTGGGAGAAAGAAATTGTGCTGGACGCAGGTGGTACAGTTAATTCCTTACAGTTTACAAAGGATGGCAAAAAACTCATTGCAGCTGGTAACCGTCGTGATCCTGAAAACAGGGATGCGCCCCGCTACGGATTTGTAAAATCATGGGATGTTGAAAATGACTGGGAAGTGATCTTTGATTTCAAAGCCCAGGATCGATCCACTAAAAGTGTGCGTTTTCATCCCGATGAAAAAACATTTGCCATTGCCGGCTTTGCTAATCAGGTAAAGGTTTTTACCTATCCTGAACACAAAGAGCTGGCAGTCTTCAATTTTGAAAAAAAGCTGGAAGCAGTTGAATATCATCCGGAAGGGAACTTTCTTTTTGCCGGTGGCCATGGCATGGAAATGGTCGTATATAATACAAAAGACTATAAAGAGGTCATGACGTTCCCCTGTCGCAGGGTAGAATACATTGATTTTTCTGTCGATGGCAGGTTGATGGTTACCGGGCACGAGGATAGCGGTTTGTTGTCGTTATATATGTTATGGTCAAAACTTAGCGGTGAAGATCATTACGATATCCTGCAACGGCAGATTCTCAATAATAAGGATTTA
>CAZZBU010000190.1:1291-5973 GCA_964652315.1 uncultured Bacteroidales bacterium | reverse complement strand
ATCGGAATAGTGTTTTATAAATTCTGTAAAATTCATAGCAAATGATTTTTACAAACGGACAATCATAAAGTTTTTTTCGAATATAGGATTTTTATACAGGCAAAGAGAGGTTGATTGTCAATTTGAATCATCGCGTTTAAAAACCCGATAAAAAAGTATTTAAATGACATAATGTCGTAAAATATATGTTTTATGACATTATGTCATCATTGAAATAAAACTTTGAATCCCAGTGTTTAACCCTGTTTTTTCTCTGCTTTTATGCCATATTCGAATCTGGCATCAGAATTGAAAATAAGTGATTACAACAAGTAAATGTTAAACTAAATTTAAGGAGGATAAAAAAATGGCACTTGTATTAAGAAACTCATTTTTACCTGATATGTTCGAAGGATTTTTAAACACTGGCTGGGAAAACAATTACAAAAATACTAATTATCAACCGGCAGTGAATGTTAGTGAAAATGATGATCGTTTTGATATTGAAATGGCACTTCCCGGTTTAAAAAAGGAAGATGTTAAAATTGATGTGGAGCAGGACGAGTTGACCATCAAATATGAAGGCAACGAAAATGAGGCCTCAGGCATGAACTATTTACGCCGTGAGTTTAGAACCAATAATTTTGAAAAGGTGTTTACTTTACCTGAATCTGTAAACACCGATGAAATTAAAGCTACCATGAACGATGGCGTGCTTCGGATTGAACTTTATAAGAAAGAAGAAGCAAAAGTTAAACCTGCCCGTGAAATTAAAATAGGCTGATGGTTGTAACATAAGTAAAAAAACGCATGGCTGTGGTTATGCGTTTTTTTTTATATGTATGTTTGGAAATGTGTGTACGATATTACCGGTTGTTGCGTTATCTTTGTAGCTGAAACCCAAATGTTATTAATAATAGGGGGATATGATGAGATTATCAGGCCTGTTGGCCTTATTTGTATTACTTTTACAGATAAATAGTTTTTCGCAGGAAATACCGGGACAATATATCATGCAGTGGGAGGATCCATTGCAAACCGGTGAATCACTTAAAAGATACACAAGCACTGGCGAAGTTGAAACAGAAGTTATCCGTTTCGAAAGCGGGAGGTACGCCCTGTCGTTGAAATCAGCCGATAGTCTGTCAGGGATAATGCCCAACCGGTTTTTTGTTGGCGATTTTGTTCTTACCATGGATCTACACCTTGCGCATGGGCCGAGTGATAGTTCGGGCTATTTTGCTTTTCATTTTGCGCGTCGTGACAGCTTGAATTATTACCGCATAATTGTGCGTCCGGTTGAAGGTGCTTACAACATAGCCCTTGAAGCCATGCAGCGCGGTGAGCATTCTGTTTTGGAGCAAATTGAGGTGGATCGATCCTTTCTTCCTCCTGACGGTTGGTTTCATTTTGGCTTAAGGCACAACATCCTGGAAGGTTCCATTCTGTTGTGGTTGCACAAAACCAAATCCCCCATAATGAAAGTCATGAGCCGTAAACTGGTGCTTGGGGCCTTTATGTATGAATCGTATCATTTGACTTCCGGGGTGGATAATATCAATGTGTATGCACCCACACGCCTTGATGAATTGATTGAGTAAAAGGCCCGAATTTTCCAGGTATATCTAATACCCTAAAGATTTGTCTGAATTTTTTCCCTGTTGTAAAGGTCGTCATAAAACATGATGTTTTCTCCGTCAACAGAAAAAGCCGTATAGTAACGCAAATATACCGGCAGCGGATGATCCAGGGTAATTTCTTTGGTGACTCCTCTTTTTATCAATGGCTTAACAGTAACATACATTTCCGAACGCCTGAGGTCGGATAAAATTTTGTCGGCTAATTTTTGTGGGTTTTGGATACGCACACAACCATGGGAAAATGCACGATAATTATTGGCAAACAGGCGCTGTGAAGGAGTATCGTGAAGATAAACCAGGTGCCTGTTGGGAAACAGAAATTTGATTTTTCCCATAGCATTTCCCAGGCCGGGTTGTTGTTGCAATACGTATTCAAATGATGAGGCTGTTACCTCTTGCCAGTTGATGCTCGTTTGGTCGATGATATTATTGTTTTTATCCCTAATGATAAAATTACGGCTTGTTAGAAAGGTGCTGTCTTTTTTAATCCGCTGTATCAGTTCACCCTGGGTGATGCTGTTGGGTACTACCCAATGCGGATTAGTTACCAGCTTGGTTATCTCGCTTGTGATTTCAGGTGTGGGATTCCCTGGCGTGCCAACCATCACCCTGTAAGTATCCATTCTTTTTTCGGTGTCTATCAGATAGAGTTCGTAGGCCGGTACGTTAACAAGTATTGACGGCCCGTGTTTCATGGAGTCGCTTTTCATTTTTTCAATAGACAGGGCTATTTTTTTGAACCAATAATCGACGGGTTTATTCAGGGCCTCACAGGTTTGATGATCTAGCTTTCCGCTGAGGGATAACCCATATCGCATTTGGAATCTCAGCGTGGCCTGTTGCAGGATGGAATCATTTATGTTTTCATCAGCATGAAAAAATCCTTCCTGAATATACCTTTCCCTTACTGCCTGTAACAATATAGAATCACAGGTGGTGGATGTTATGAGCCTGGTACCACCCGAGTGCTTTATCAAATATATTTCAAGTGCATGGAGCAACCGTTTCAGATGTGGGTTGTCCGGATGTAAGGTATACATGTAATCTTCTGCCTCAGCGGATGAAGTAAGGATATGAAGATGCTTGCCAAGGGCTTCAATCCGTGATTTTTCTTCAGGAGTATAGGTGTTTTTCCGGCTAAAGGCCACCCCTTCTGATAGTTGAATAAGTGCAGTTAGTGCAGCATGACTGATTATCAGGTCGGTTTTTACGCGCGCTTCAATCAGGTTATCCAGCTGTTTTTCGGTGTGCATCCAACGCATGGCCTGCCGGACTTTATGTGGAGAGAAATCTGTGGAATCCAGACCGAATTTTTTTGGGTTTTCAAAAAAGCTCAGAAGTTTTTCAGCCTGAGGCGTGAAAGAAAAACCTTTAGTCCATAAAGGGATATAATCCTGTGCATTGTAAATGCTTTTCAATGCCCCGCCCCACTTATAATGATTGCTTACAACATTGTTTTCGAACATGCGCTTTAGCATGGCGCTGGAAAGGGTAAGTGACTTTTTGGTTTCTTCTGTACGGATGGTTGGATTACTAATATCGTAACCACTGCCAAAAAGAATAAAAAGGGTGAGGGCAAAATACCGGAGTTTATTTGAAAAAGTGAGGCCTGGTTTTTTCCTTTGTTCTTCCCTTGTTGTTTGCATTTCCCGCATCATATTTTACTTTTAAAATGCAGGCCGGATTTTTTCAGGATTCATCATAGTTTACGAAAGCAAATTAAAAATTGCTGCCTCATTTCCATGAAAGCCCGGCTTTTATTGATAAGTTTGAACGCTAAATGATGAGCTTTGGATTTTTTAGGATGAAAGCGCAATATTCCGTCATGGAAGTTTTTAGCAGGCCATATCGAAAAGAATCTTTGGGGTAAGCATATTTTCTTAATAAAAAATTTTATGGATAAAAAAAAATATTTACCTTTGTCGACCCTTTTAAAGAAACATAATAATATTAATTGAAAAATGGCGAATCATCAATCAGCGATTAAAAGGTTAAGACAGAGCGAAGGCAAAAGGCTTCATAATAAATATTTTGCACGTACAACACGTAACGCGATTAAGAATCTTCGTGCAATGACGGAAAAGGAAGAAGCTGCAAATTATCTGACTAAGGTCAGCAGCATGCTCGATAAACTGGCTAAGAAAAATATTATTCATAAGAATAAAGCCGGGAATTTAAAATCAGAGCTTGCTAAGCACGTGAATAGCCTATAAAGAAAGTTATATACCTCATTATTAAGCTCTTGCTACAACAGCAAGGGCTTTTTTCGTTTTAAGGATTCCGGAATTTAGAAGTTTTTAATGTGGTAATGGACAAACTTTTATATCTTTATCAGAAAGTGTAACCAGATTAAAAACAAAGCATTGTGCAGCCTAAAATACCTATAAAACAGTGGGCCAGCCAGGACAGGCCACGTGAAAAGCTTCTTGCCAGAGGAATAAACAGCCTGACCGATGCCGAACTGATAGCAATATTGTTGGGTTCCGGTACCCGTGAAATCAGTGCGGTGGAACTGGCACGTCAGGTTTTGGAACATGTTGGTAACAATTTAAGTGCCTTAGGACGTATCACTATTCCCGAATTAATGAAAATGAAAGGCATTGGTGAGGCCAAGGCAATAAGCATAATGGCAGCCATGGAGCTGGGCAGAAGGCGAAAACGGGACGATGTGCTTCAACAGGAGAAAATCACTTCAAGCCAGCAGATAAGTGCCTTGTTTCAGGCGCAGTTAGCCGATTTACCCCACGAAGAATTTTGGCTGGTGCTTTTGAATCGCTCGAATACCATTCTGGGTCAGATTAAAATCAGCCAGGGAGGAACAGCCGGAACAGTCATTGATATAAAAATAATCCTTAAACACGCCATAGATCAACGGGCATCTTCAATTATTCTGGTCCATAATCATCCATCGGGCAATGTTGCCCCAAGCCATGCCGATAAAACAATTACTGCCAAATTAAAAACTGCGGCTGATTATATGGATATATCTGTACTTGATCATATAATTGTGACAGAGAAATCGTACTTTAGCTTTGCCGATGAGGGTTTATTGTAAGCATTGCT
>CAZZBU010000190.1:0-1191 GCA_964652315.1 uncultured Bacteroidales bacterium | reverse complement strand
AATCCAACAATTAAGTACGAACTTGATCTTATAGCCAGTTATCGTTCCATGGCAAAATTTTATGCACCTGCATTGCGTGAAAAACTGGCCCATGCAAAAAAGCAAAAAATATCGGTCAATGAAGGGGCATTGCCCAATGATTTTATTTCCCTGTCGTTAAAAAGCCTTCTCAACAGAAAGTTATTTGATGCCCGGCAAATCAGGATGATAATTGCTACCTCCATCAGGTATAAGATGGGCACTATTTTTACTGCATATACACCACAGAACAATCTATGCGCTGCAGTGTTGATGCTTCGCGACAATACACGATTGATAAAATATGTATCTTTGGTAACGGCCGAAGGAAAGGAGCTTTGTGCCGATGTTATGCTGACCGATGCAATTATCAAACGCTACGCTGAAAAGCCCATAACAATGACGTTTGAGGACATCGGGTTGCTTTCGGGTGAAGATCCGTCTATGTACGGAGCAATTAAAAGTACCTATCCAAGGTATAAGAAATGGAGAATAATGCCTATTTTTATACAGTAAATAAGGGATGTTATGATAAACAATATCGGACAGCAATTTTCAGTAATCAATCAGTACATTGCCGAAATACGCGATCATAACGTACAACGCGACAGTCTGAGATTCAGGAAAAACATGGAGCGGTTGGGTGGGCTTTTCGCCTATGAAATCAGCAAAACCCTTGAATATGATACCAGGGAGATAATTACTCAACTGGGAAGTGTGAAAACCCCGGTATTGAAAGAACAGCCTGTGCTGGTCACTCTCCTCCGGGCAGGTTTACCTTTTCACCAGGGGTTTTTAAATATGTTCGACAGTGCCCGTAATGCGTTTATTTCCGTCTCACGCATGTATGATGGAGATGGAGAGTTTGAGGTTAAAATGGGATACATCAGTGCACCAAACATTCAGGATAAAACAATTATTATTATTGATCCACTGCTGGCTACCGGCTCTTCCATGGTAGTAAGCTATAAATCCCTTTTAAACAAAGGGGTTCCCAAAAAAATCCATGTTGCTTCAGTCATTGCCACCAAGGAAGGCATCACCAATTTAAAAAAACACATGCCTCAACAAAAACTGAAGATTTGGGTGGGCGCCATTGATGATGAACTGACAGTTAAGTCATTCATTGTGCCCGGGTTGGGAGATGCCGGAGATTTGTCTTTTGGCGAGAAA
>CAZZBU010000189.1:0-5988 GCA_964652315.1 uncultured Bacteroidales bacterium | reverse complement strand
GGGGCACCAAAACACATGATTCACGAAGTTGATACATTTTATAAATGCTGAGGATGCTGGAAGAGAAGCATTAAACCCGGATGTGTTCTGTTTTTGGCACCGTGGTCTTTTATGAGGGTGTGCAGGCCGTTCCCCCCTCCCGAAAGCTTTCTGGAGGAGGCCAGGAAGGAGCGGGAGATGAGAACTAAACTATACCCAATCCCTCAAAGCAAATGTTTTATCGGGCCGGATGCCCTTTTCGGTTTTTTTCAGTGTGCAGCATTCATGGTAAATGTCATGCTCAAAGAATAACACATACTGGTTCTCAAACGCCTCTTTAAGGAAAGCCTTTTTCTCTTCCAGGGCTACCAGGGGTTGCATGTCGTAGGCTGTAATCCATGACAACGGAATGTTTGCCACGCTGGGTACTACATCGCCAATGTATACCAGGGTATCCCCGTTTTTCTGAATAAAAGGAATGGCCTGACCTGTGGTATGGCCATCGAAAAGGCGCACAGTTACATGTTCGCCAATTTTATCATTATTATTAAGGAATTTCAACCGGCCGCTTTCCTTGATGGGATTAATGTTTTCCGGCAGAAAGGAAGCTTTCTCCCGTGCATTGGGTTTAGTAGCTGCTTCCCATTGTGCAGCACTAACATGGTAGGTTGCATTTGGGAAAGTGAGTACCGCTTCTCCATTGTCATTATACCTGACCCCTCCTCCACAGTGATCAAAATGCAGGTGGGTAAAAAGCACATCCGTTATATCTTCAGGTGAATAACCGGCTTCTTTTAAGGAACCTACCAGGGTGGCATCTCCATTCAGGTAATAATGGCTAAGAAATTTTTCATCCTGCTTTTCGCCCATCCCGGTATCGATGATGATTCTGCGATGGCCGGTATCTACCAGCAAGGAACGCATGGAGAGGTTCACCAGGTTATTTTCATCAGCCGGGTATACTTTATTCCACAATACTTTTGGAACCACGCCAAACATAGCGCCGCCATCGAGTTTAAGATTTCCTGTTTCGAGTGAAAGTATTTTCATATCTTCTTATTTTGCAATTTCCAACTTAGTAACAAGCCACAAATTTATATGTTAACTACAAATTACACGAATTAACACAAATTTTGCATGTTTGTATTTTAATGGCAAACCAATAAGCTTAATCTTCCCAGGTGCCCTATAATATGGTTCGACCTGATATCTTAAAAAGTTTTAAGTTTTTCCAGGAATGGTCAATGATTGGATAAGGCAGATTTAAACGGATCAATTCAAAATGAATTATGGACGATAAACCACCACTTCCACTTTGCGGTAGCCGGCTTCTTCCTCGGCTTTGTATTGCTGAGGATCAAAAACCTCCAATGGTTTGAGTGACTCACCAAGGGAAACAACGGTAATCTGCCCGTCCGGAATTCCCTGCGTCAGAAGATATTCCCTGATGCTGTTGGCACGCTCCCTGGCCAGGGCATAATTATAAGCTTCGCTTCCGTAATAATCGGCCATGCCCTGAATGAGCAGTTTTAATTCCTCCCCGGCATTCAACATGCTAAAAATTGCATCCAGCCGGTGCTTCATTGACTGGGATAGCATGGTTTCGTTAAATGCGTAGTTCAGGGAAACGATAGTTTCAATTTGCTGTGGATCCAAATCCATCTTTGAGGGAGAATAATCCAATTCCCGTACAAGGAGCTGCATCAGGGGTACTTTACGTTTCTCCGTATAGGCGGCAATAAAGGCATCATCCACACCACATTCCTCTTTTACACGGACGGCTTCAAAATAATTATCAAAATCGCCAATGGCATATTTATACCACCCTTCCTCCTTGAATTCAAAAATATCCCTGCTGCCCGTATATCTTTTTTTTAGCACTCCCATTGGTATGGGACTGGTACTTGCAGCAACCTGCACCCTGAAGATTCTGGCCGGGGTTGCTATTGGCTTTTCCATATTAACCGGTGGGGCCGCTGATTTTTCAACAGCAAGCGCATTTACCGCTGTTTTGACTTTCTCCCTGACATCAAAAAAAGTAGACATATTGAGTTTCTCCGGCAAAGGCACCTGATAAATAACCTTTCCCCGGTCTCTTACAATTAACCGTAGATTTTGATTCGACACAAAATCATCATCCGTAATATCCACCCCTGGAAGGTTTTCTTCCGGTACATTATCTATTTTAAGTTCAATTGTTGGCCCTTGATATTGGCCATTTTCTGACTTTTTCACTGATGAATGCCTGGAAGTTGCCGTATCATCCTCCTGAAAGCCTGCGGAGATACTATTCTCCTCTGTGGCTGAATTACGGTTCAGGGGCTCCACAATGATGGTGTGTTTCTGGTCAAAACTTACAGTAACGTTTTCAAACTGATCGCCCTGCAGTATTTCATCAATGATCTCTTCGATGGAAACGGTCTGAAGCTCAAACATGAACACATCTTCTTTACCTTTTGATTCAGATCGGTTTGAAGTAAAATAACCACTCCGTCCGTCGGATGAAACAATCATACAAAAATCATCTCCCTCTGAATTTATGGGTGCTCCGAGGTTGGCTGCCGGTTGATCGCCTGACAGGGATGACAACTGCTGCTTGTAAATATCAAAACCACCCATACCCGCTGGCCGGTTGGAGGTGAAAAACAAGCTAATGCCGTTATAATTATAAGGAAAGTACTCATCATAAGGTGAATTCACTGATGGCCCGAGATTTTCAGGAGGCCCCCATATACCATCTTCAAAAACGGATCTATAAATATCAGAGCCACCATATCCACCAGGGATGTTTGCAGCAAAATAAAGCAGGGTGCCATCATTGGTAATGTTTGGATGGGCCACAGAAAACCCATGGATATTAAACGGCAGGGGGTCAAAAAAATCAATGATATTGGCAGCGGTATCCACCTCAGCGGAATAGAGTTTTAGCCCGCTTAATTTATTCTCACCAGTAAGCAGATTCTCATTGCCTGCCAGGTATTTTGACAAAATACTTTTTTGATAATCATGGTAAAAAGCAAAGGATCCTTCATAATAACCATACCCCATGAGTTTGTTTATGTTTTGGGCCAATGTGGGATCTTCCCCGTTTGCAACGGGCACCGCAAATAAATCAGCTTCGGCATCGCCTGCAAGGTTCAACGGTTTGGAGGTTGTCCTTTCATGGTTTGAATAAAACAATAACATGTCTTTGTAAAACACCGGACAAAAATCTGCAGATGTTGTATTAAAAGGCATGGAAGAGGCTTTTATGTATGCTGTATCTTCAAACATCACCGTTTTATTGATGGGCAGGGTATCATTTCTTGAAAGGATATCCAGTTTTATCTTCTCCAGCCATATTTTAGCAATCTCATAGCGTCCTGCTTTGCGTAATTCATCAACATAAAACCGGATTAGTGATTCACCGGGTTGAATTTCGTCCTGTTCAACTACCTTTCCTATCCAGTATAATGCCTTTTCATGATCGTCCAAATGGCTGTAGGAGCGGGCAAGCCCCAGAAGGACTGCAGTGTCTTTTTCATTCCTTCTTAATAAATCTTTAAAGACACGGACTGCCCTGGATGGGTCTCCATCATTCATGTAGATAACAGCCTGCCGGTATTCTTCGCTATCGTTAACCGAAGCATGTTCCTGCGCTTCCAGGGACTGGCCTAATGTCAGTACCAAAAGCAAAAAAACGAGCCGGAAGGAATATGTTTTTATATGCAAATACATAATGAGAAATTCAGATAAATCCATTTCATCGGTTTATACGGTACAATCCGTAATTCGTTGGGTTATTTTCCATTAAATCACCTTTTCTTTCTGTATATTTACCATTATTGCAGATATAAACGTATGGAAAGCAACAATTCAACACACATACATTTCATTGCTATTGGCGGCGCTGCCATGCATAACCTGGCCATTGCCCTGCATAATAAAGGGTATAAAATAACCGGTAGCGATGATGAGATTTTTGAACCATCAAGGGGCCGCCTGGAAAAGTATGGGCTATTGCCAACAGATACCGGTTGGGATAAAAACAACATCCATCAAGGGATAGATGTTGTCATCCTGGGCATGCACGCCCGTAAGGATAATCCGGAATTGATGGAAGCCCGGCATTTGGGGTTAAAGATTTATTCTTACCCGGAATATGTTTACGAACAAACCAAAAACAAAACCAGGGTTGTGATTGGTGGCAGTCATGGAAAAACAACAGTCACTTCCATGATTATGCACGTACTAAAGAAAACAGGGATGGAATTTGATTACCTTGTTGGTTCGCAGGTTCAGGGTTTTGAAACCATGGTAGGATTAAGCGAAACTTCAAAGGTTGCTATCCTTGAAGGGGATGAATACCTGTCTTCACCCATCGATCCCAGACCCAAGTTTCACCTTTACCACCCTCATATAGCGCTGGTTACGGGAATAGCATGGGATCATATCAATGTATTTCCAACGTTTGAGGAGTATGTGAAACAGTTCCGGATATTTACAGAAAAAATTGAGCCCAACGGACACCTGATATATTACCGGAATGATGAAAACCTGAGGAAAATAAGCCATTCTGTTCGTGAAGATATCACAAGGATTCCTTATACAGCTCATAAATCCATCATTAGAAACAACCGGACCTACCTCATTGCAGGTGATAACAAGGTAGAAGTTCCTTTTTTTGGAAAACACAACATGGAAAACCTTCAGGGAGCCAAGCATGTTTGTTCCCTGTTAAATATAAATGAAACCGCTTTTTATGAAGCCATCAGGGACTTTAGCGGCGCAGGAAAAAGATTGCAACATATTGGCAGCCATAGCAACCGGCATCTGTATATGGATTTTGCCCATTCGCCTTCGAAGCTTAAAGCTACCATTGATGCCGTAAAAAGTCAGTATCCCAATCATTTTCTGGTAGCGGTTATGGAATTGCATACCTTCAGCAGCCTGAATAAAAACTTCCTGGATCAATACCACCGCTCTATGGACAGGGCTGACCTCCCGGTGGTATTCTTCAATCCGGAAACTGTTGCCCACAAAAAACTGGAAATGATAACCGAACATGACATTAAAAGTGGTTTTGGAAACAAAAAAATCACCGTATGCACCCAAAGAAATGATATTTTTCATATTTTCGAATCCAATAAACAATCCAAAACCATCTTTTTGATGATGAGCAGTGGAAATTTTGGAGGCATTAACATTGAAGCATTAACTAATTATTTATAATTTCATAAACACCTAAATTTAAACCGTATGGAAGTAAAAGGTACTGCAGTAAAAACCATCCCCATGTTTATCACAAAAAAATACCCGGATAAATACGATGACTGGTTTCAGTCATTATCAAAAGAGTCTCAGGATTTTATTAAGGAGGGCCTGATCACCAATAAATGGTACCCCGTGAAGGAAACAGCCATGGGCCTGACCAAAGCTCTGGCAGATACTGTTTTCAACGGTGATGAACGGCAGGCCGGCTTTGAGTGTGGCAGGTTTAGCGCTGATGAAGCCCTCACCGGCATTTATAAAATATATGTACGGGCATCCTCCCCGAATCATATTATCGACAGGGCAAACCGGGCTTTCACAGCATATTACAGTCCTTCGGAAATGAAAGTGGTGGATAAATCCGACAAATCCGTAACCGTGCATGTAACGCAGGAGGAAAGCTACCCCATCGTGGAATTCCGTATTGCCGGATGGATGCAACGGGCGCTGGAAATCTCCGGATGCAAGAATGTATCGGTAGATATCACCAAAAGCCGGACAAGCGGAGATGATGTGACTGAATTTGTTATGCGTTGGGATTAACCAGGAGGATTCATATTACCCTTTGACCAGGCGTCAGCACCGAAAAAAAATCAATAATTTTTTCAAAACTTTTTGTAAAAATAAATTTTCTATTACCTTTGCAATCCCAAACAAACAGGTGCTCACCGGAGTCTATGTTTAAGGGTAGTTTTTAAACTGTGTTGGTCCGTTCGTCTAGGGGTTAGGACGCCAGGTTTTCATCCTGGTAACAGGGGT
>CAZZBU010000188.1:0-6013 GCA_964652315.1 uncultured Bacteroidales bacterium | reverse complement strand
TGTTATTTTACTTCATCCAATTTTCAAGTCCTGAACGTTTCCTGCGACGCGGAAGATCGCCCCTGAATAAACTGTTAGAAATGAATGCCCTGAAGCATAACCAAAAAAGTTGCGCAACGCACAAAAAAAGTTGCACAACTTCCGGGTAAAAGTTGCTCAACTTTTTAAAAAAGCTGAGCAACATTTTTTAATTGTTGAGCAGCTTTATTTTACGCCGTCTTTTCGTACTTTAATGTTTGAAGCATGCGCTTGAGTTCCGCGCCGGGGCGGTAGATGATTCCCGCGCCGTAGCTGCTGAGCGACACGGTAAACGAACCGGGCTTGCTGAGGTACACCGGGCGGCCCGGTTGCAGTAAATGTCGGGCTACTATTTATTTGTGCTATTTGATGCTGCCCGCATCCTCACCACATGACCTTAAAGCTGTTTCAGCGAAACCAAACGGTTAACAAATAACCATTAACTTCCCCCCTGGCCGGTGCCACACTGGTCGCGGGGGTCCTTCCTGGCGACCGGTTTAAATTTAATACTCATAAAGTGAATTGTTTTAAATTAAGAGAATAATAAATGGATGATATGTTGGGGGAGATTGGGCAGGATTCTATGAAAAATCTGTTTAAATGATTGACAGCTACTCAGATTAATAGATTTCAGGATTGAAAAGGCAGGGCTAAGCCTAAGGCACATAGTGATTAGTTCACCGCAAAAACATTATTTTGATTTAAGTATTTCAAGTATTTCATTATCAATAATTATTACTGAAGGAAAATAATTCCTTACAGATAAGGATTCATTAATGGAAGTGTGGGTATATCTAATTTGAGATTGGAGACATTGTGATGGCTTATAAATTTTAAGAAGTGAACTAACTGAAATTCCTAAGTTTGTACTATCAAGGAGTATCTTCAAAGTACTCTTAAAAGGTTGAAGCGGGAATTCATTTATTGCAATCAAAAAAAACACCAAGACAGATGGACTTTCATTAAAATCAGGACTTTCATCAATTATTCTACTTAGAAATGTATTCCAAAAATGCGCATCGTATTTTTTAAAATCTTTAATAAAAATTTCAAAATATTCATTTGGCGACGAGGATAAACACACCGCTATGGCTGTTTCATTGGGTAATGCCTTAAGAATATCTGATTCAGGTATTTTAGGTAAAGAATAAATATACTTTGCTGTTAAAAATTCTTGAATTGATTTATGAGAAAATTCATACGAGTTATATCCTATTTGAACAAATAATCCAGTATGACTTTCTAATTCAGTAACAACTTTCTTTGCTTGAGATGGAGGAAGGTTATGTGCTTTATGTATTTTAGTATAACAATTTCTAACATCCTCACTGGAAAACACATTTTTCTTTAAATGAAATGAAAACCAGAAAGACAGATGAGCGAGGAATTCTTTCTTCTTTTCAATATAAAACTCAGCATAATCAGATGGCCTTATAATATTTCGTTGTTGATCCCATGCTTCTAATAAAAGATTCAAAATAAAGTCATAGATATATCTGGGTTTCGGAGGAATTGATTTTCTTCTCTCATATATGGCGCATAGGTGAGATAAAGTTAGTGGCCTCATCGTTGTATCATAATAGGGTGATATTTTAATTTTACTGTATAAGTCTTCTGTTTCCTCTTTATTATTAAGCCATTTTCTTATAATTTTTTTAATTTGAACATCATTTAGTGGACAAATTTCATAGTCGTCAGTATTAGGTAGTTTTAATAAAAAATCATTATTTCTTGAAGTCAATATAAATCTAGCCCTATCTAAGGACAGCGCTAACTCATAGAAATCCCTTTCGATTCTGCACTTTAATTTGGAATTTGGAATTTCGTCAAATCCATCTGCAATAAGTAATATATTACAATCATCTAAAAAACTAACAATTATTTGTTTTAATAATCCGTTGTACTCTTTGTAAAATAAACTAATTTTTTCAAGTGGAAACTTAATTTGAATACCTAGATTTTCGATTAGGATTGAGAATAGACTAAAGTGTTCCCCATAGTTGTGGTTAGTATAGTCAATTTCTCTAAACCTTATTACTAGTGGACAAGTGAAAGGATGTTTCTCTGGATTATCAAGATATTCTGAACAGATTTTTTTTACTAATGTAGTTTTCCCAGCTCCTGCGCCACCATAAATAATTTTATTCTTTTCGAACTGTTTTATCAAAAGATTTCCATTGATTCGAGCGGTTTTCTCAAATTCATCAAATCTAAATTTTAATGGAGACAAAAAGAGGTCGATATCGACAAAAACCTTTTTTAATTTTTTGGAGGTTAATGCAGAATTGAAATATATCTCTTTGGACCAGTTGCTTGTGGTTTTTAAATTGTGAGAAATACGTCTTAGCACGAATGAATTCTCGATTTCATAATCAAAATTTGCTGCAAAATATTCATAATCTTTATCGCTTAATTTTTTTTTTGCTATAGATCTAATTTTTCTTGAAGTTGATTTTAGAAATTTATTAATTGAAACAATACCAATTTCAACCATTTTTGATATAATTTCCTTTTTAATAATATCTCCACCATCTACAGATTTTAAATCTTCTAAAAATGCTTCCATGTCCATTTAATCTAATTTTCGTTGATATAATATATACTCACTCTGTTACATAAACAATTACTGTTTTAGTACATGAATATTATTTATGATTCTTTTTAAATATGACAATTCATTTTTTTCGTTGGGTAATAATTCAGCTTTGTTTACTAAAAAAATAATTCTATCATAGAATAAATCATTGAATCCTTCGAAAGCTTTTTCATAATCAACATTTGTAAATTGAATGTTCAAATCTTCAAATGAAATAGTAAATCCTATATTTGAATCAAAAATCATATTGACTAGAATTTCTTCAGATAAAATTATTGAGGGATTGTTTTTTGGTATTATTTCCTTTAATCTTAAATATTTTTCATAACGTTTAAATTCTTCCATACTGATTGTCTTTTTTGATACTTTTCCACCTTCATTAACACGCCTATGAGTAATAGTGTTAATAATTTCGCCAATATCTTCTGGTAGAACAGAAGTTGATGTTAGTAATTGTCTTCTTTGTCTATTAATTATTTTGGGAACATAATTCTTAGTGAATGTATCTGTATCATAGTAGCCAATTTTAAAATCTGAAGTATTAGATTTTATTTTTGCTAAAGGTCGAAAAATATCACTAATTTCAGTTTCCTGAAATTCTTCTTTAATTGCTGGATATTTCAGTCATCCTGACCCCCCAAATCGGTGATATTGACCCCCTGTGGGTTTTGGGTTCAAAGAACGAGATGGTGTGACAAAATTACAGTGATTTTCTTAAACTTTCTCCTTTTAATTCTATTCTATGCGATGTATGTACCAGCCGGTCCAATATTGCATCTGCAATGGTTTCTTCACCGATCACATCAAACCAGTTGGATACGGGCAGTTGACTGGCAATTATGGTTGATTGTTTTGCATGACGGTCTTCGATCATTTCCATCAGGTCCAACTGCTGTTGTTTTTCCAGATGGGTAAGCCCAAAATCGTCCAGGATGAGCAAGCTTGTTTTTGAGAGGTTTTCGAAGAGCTTGAAGATGGTTCCTTCGGCACGGGCCATTTTTGTTTTCATCAACAGTTTTTGTGTGTTGAAGTAAGCCACCTTGTGCCCTTGTGCACAGGCCTGGTGGCCGAGGGCTGAGGCGATAAAACTTTTGCCGCAACCGGTGGCTCCGGTAATCAGTACCGATTCGCCTTTTTCGAGGTACTCACCCGTTGCCAGCCGGGCAATAAGTGATTTGTCCACCCCGCGGGAGACGTCATAGCGGATTTCTTCCACGGAGGCCTGGTAGCGGAAACGGGCAGTTTTTTGTAACCGGTCGAAGCGCCTGTTTTCCCGGTCTTGTATTTCGGCCTGCAAAAGGATATCAAGGCCTTCTTCGAGGCTTAATTCGTTTTGTCTGCGGGTTTCCAGCAAAGCCTTCCAGCTGCGGTTCATGCCATGAAGGCGCAATTGGCTAAAATGTGTTTCGATTTGCATCATAGGACTAAATTTTTAATTTTAATTGTTCGTAATATTCCCTGCCCCTGATGTTTTCATGTTTAGGCAGGGGCTGCCGGGATTGAGTTTGCCGATGATCGGCCATATTGTTTTTAATCACATTCAATAAGAATTTGTATGAATAATTTTTATACTCCAATGCCAACTCACATGCGCTGCTGAACTTGCCGGGATCGGTCTTGCGCTGCAGGTTAAAAAGCCCGTCGCAGGTGCGGTAGAGTTGTTCGGGATGTCGGTTCTGTGCAAAGACCTCGCCGATGAGCCTGTAAAATGTTTCTCCTTTGGCTTTGGCCTTTTCAAGGTAATAATCAGGGCTGCGGTCGAGATAGTGCCGGTGGTGCGAGCAAAGGTGCTCTTTCACGGAGGTGTAGCGCCCCGGGCTATATTCACGCTGGTGTACGGCTACTTGTTTGCCGCCAACATAAATATAAACCATGCTGCGTGTGTAGATCACTTTTGCCTTTTTTCCGATATGGATGTAGGGCACGCTGTAATAGTGCTTATCATGTGTAAGGCAGATGTGGTTGTTTATGGCTACCTTGAGCCGGCTGTAATATTTAAGTTCAAAATCCAGGGCAGGGAGCGGCCCAAGTAAAGGTTTTTCGCTGGCCAAAAAGCATTCCTGGCGGCTGTAGGGCTTTTGCTGCATGCGGGTTTGGTTATGGGCCTTGTTCTTTTCACGGATGCCCTCGTTGAGCGAAGCAAGGTCAAAAAAGACTTCGTTGCGCAATTTTGCAAAAATGCGCATGTAAACCAGCTTGACCTGGTTCTCAACCAATGCCTTGTCTTTGGGTTTATAAGCACGGGCCGGGACTACCGCAATACCATAGTGATTGGCAAAGTCTTCCAGGGCACGGTTTACATCGGGCTCATATTTGCTGGCTTTTATTATGGCCGATTTAAGGTTGTCGGGTACCAGAACCTGGGGGACGCCGCCAAGGTGGTTCAAACAGCACTTAAGGGCATAAAGAAAATCATCGACCCCCTGGCTTTTGACGGCCATCACAAAGCTGTAATCGGAGTAGGGCAAACAGGCCACAAATACATGGACGTTAACAATTTCACCGCTTTGGCGGTCGATGTACGAAAGTTTTTTCCCGGCAAAATCCACAAACAGTTTTTCTGCCGGCTTGTGCTGAAGAACCATGCTTGGGCTGCGGACTGCCAGGTGTTGCGACAGGTGATAGCAAAACTGCGTCAACCCGTACCCGCCCGGATATGCTTCGCGATATTCTTCCCACAACAGTTTGCGGGTGACGCCCTTGCGTTTTAACTCTTTTATGTAGTAATCAAGTTTTGACTTCAACTGCTCGAACCGGTCATCGCTATAGGCCGGGTTGCCCGCATGAAACCTGGTTTCCAGTACCGGATCATCCAGCAACAGAAGATCTTCAATGCCCATCTTCAACATGGAAACTTTTTCGAGATACGCTTTCACCGTATTCTTGCTGATGCCCAAAATACGTGCTATTTCCTTTTTGGCCTTGCCTTGCTGATGTAGCTGCAATAATTGTTTTACCTGGCTCATTCGTTTTGGTTTTCCTGCCATCTGCACTCTGTTTTAGTGATAAAAGTTTTTTACCGCTAAAAGAAACCAAAACCGCTTTATGATTTGCTTTCACGGGGGTCAATATGCTCCGATTTTTTTTACCCCCGGTGGTTTGCAATTCAATGATCAGTGAAAGGTGGGGGCAATTTGCTTCGATTTTTCCCTTTATCCTGCTATGAATGTCGCCTGGACTAAAACATTGCAAAACCACCCCGGCAAGGGGGTCAGCATGCTCCGGTTTTTTCCTCATAACATCCTGCCGGGAAATCTTAAGCCAAAAAAAAATCCCCATAATCTTTCAATTAAGGGGGTCAGTATCCGCCGGAATGGCAGACTTTTTTCTCAAAAGCCAACATCTTCCGGCTTATCTTTTCAAGCCGTTTTGGGGGGTCAGCTTGGTCCGGAATATCCA
>CAZZBU010000187.1:0-6014 GCA_964652315.1 uncultured Bacteroidales bacterium | reverse complement strand
ATTGTTGAAAAAATATGGGGCACAGGCCGCCTCGAAAAAGATTGTTCAAAAAAAGGAGCGAAAGATGAAAGTATCTGAAATAGCCAGTATCTTGGGGTTAAACGTGTTCTCGGGTGTTGAAGGCATGGACGCAGAAGTGACAGGAGGATACGTATCTGACCTGTTAAGTGATGTTATGGGTAATGCAACAGAAGGCAATCTATGGATTACCTTGCAAACGCATATCAACATCATGGCAGTAGCTTCTTTAAAAGATTTAGCTGGGATTATTCTGGTAAATGGGAATAAACCAAATGAAGATACCATAGCCAAAAGCAATGATGAAGGTATTCCTATTCTTGGGACAGAAGAATCCTGTTTTGACATTTCAGGGAAATTGTATACGATATTAAAGGTTGAATGAAAACATATAAAGCTGATTTGCATGTGCATACAGTTTTATCGCCTTGTGGCGCACTGGAAATGAGCCCGAAAAACATTGTGCAAAAGGCGCTCGAAGAGCACATGGATATTCTGGCAATTACTGATCACAATTCAACACGGCAGGCTGAACTTATTTATGAGTTAGCTGCCAGGGTTGGAATAAAAGTTTACTTTGGTGCAGAAGTCAATACATCAGAAGAAATACATTGCCTTACGTTCTTTGAATCAATTGATCACATAAACCAATTTCAGGAATTTTTGGATGAACACCTGCCGGAGATTATGAATAATCCGGAAACCATAGGGCATCAGGTGGTGGTAAATGAAAAGGAAGAAATCGTTTATGAAGAGCCAAAATTGCTGATTGCAGGCCTCAACGCTGATGTAAGCACAGTACAAAAAAAAGTGCATGAGCTCAACGGACTGTTTATCCCTGCCCATATTGACAGGCCATCGAATAGCTTAATCAGTCAGCTTGGGTTTTTACCCGCTGATTTGAATATAGATGGTATAGAGCTATCCGGCGCAGCAGATGTTGATAAGTTTCAATTAACCCATTCCTGGACCCGAAGCTTTCCGGTTATTCGTGGTTCTGATGCACATCACCCACAACAAATCGGACAGGGTTATACCTGGCTGACCATGGAATCAACAGATTTTAAAGAGTTTGAAAAAACACTCAGGGGGATTGGTGAACGAAAAATGGCGGTAGCATGAAGGATTTATCGCTTCATATTCTGGATATCGTGCAAAATTCAGTAAGGGCAAATGCTACTGAAATTAGCATTGATATTGCAGAGGACAAACAATCAAATTTGCTATCCATCGCAGTCAGAGATAATGGCAAGGGAATGCCTTTGGATCAGATTCAAAAGGCAACAGACCCTTTTTTTACAACGCGTACCACCCGTAAGGTTGGTTTAGGGCTGCCCTTGTTGAAACAAATTGCTGAAATGTGCGGAGGTAACTTCAGGCTGGAATCAGTAGTTGGAAAAGGCACTTCACTGAAAGTGGATTTTGAACTTGATCATATCGACCGGCCGGATATGGGTGACATCCCGGCGACAATGAAAGCACTGATAGCAGGATCACCCGATATTGATTTTTCACTGAGCTATGTGGCCGATGATAAAATGTATAGGATTAGTACAATAGATATTAAAGAAATGCTGGAAGATGTATCCATTCAGGAACCGGCAGTATTGCGTTTCGTTGAAGAAATGATTCGCGAAAACCTGGGTGATATTAAAGCCACTATGATTTAAATAGTGGTGTAAACATTGAAAAACTTAGTTATTCGGAGTAATTACCATAAATATATCAGAATCATATTAGTAAATATAAAACAGATAAGATGGCTAAATTAAAAACACTTGAAGACCTTAAAAAGATGCGAAATGATCTTAAAAAGAAGGTCTCATTGCGCGAAAGAAGTGATAAGCCCGAAGATTTGGTTCAGGTAAAAGTGGCTATGGCAACTTGTGCCATTGCTTCAGGAGCCCGTTCGACAATGAACTATTTCGTAGATGAACTGGAAAAGCGAAACATTGATGCTGTGGTGACCCAAACAGGTTGCATGGGCTACTGCTATGCCGAACCAACCATTGAAGTTACCCTGCCCGGTAAGGATCCTATTGTATTTGGGGATGTAAATGAGAAGAAAGCCGATGAAATAATCGAAAAATACATCAAAAACGGTGAATTAGTCGACGGCATTATTCCAGTGAACTACGAAAATATTGATGAATAAGAAAATACGGAGGTAAGACAAATGTCAAATTATAAATTGCACTTGCTCGTTTGTGGCGGCACCGGTTGTAAAGCTGCTGCAAGCGATGCCATTGTTGAAAACCTTAAAAGTGAAATCAAGACCCAGGGACTGGAGGATTTTGCTCAGGTGGTTATGACCGGTTGTTTTGGTTTTTGTGAAAAGGGGCCCATTGTTAAGTCAATTCCTGACAATACCTTTTATACAGAAGTTAAACCGTCCGATGCAAAAGATATTGTTGAAGAACATGTGGTAAAAGGCCGAAAGGTTGAACGCCTGCTTTACAAAGATCCAAAAGATAAAGCCACCATTGGTGATTCCAAACATATGGGTTTTTATAAAAAGCAGATGCGAATTGCACTTCGTAACTGTGGTGTGATTGATCCCGAAAGCATTGATGAATACATTGCCCGCGACGGATATGAAGCATTGTCAAACACCCTTGGTAGTGAAAACCCCTTTAATACCATTAACCTGATTAAAGATTCCGGTTTGCGGGGCAGGGGGGGAGCTGGTTTTCCAACGGGTTTGAAATGGGAACTGGCTGCAAAAAACGAAGCCGACCAAAAATATGTAGTCTGTAACGCCGACGAAGGGGATCCCGGCGCTTTTATGGATCGTTCCATCCTTGAAGGCGACCCGCACAGCATTATTGAAGCAATGGCAATTTGTGGTTATTGCATTGGTGCTGATAAAGGCCTTGTTTACATTCGTGCGGAATATCCGCTGGCTATCGAACGGCTTAAAAATGCCATGGTACAGGCCACTGAGTATGGTTTGTTAGGGAAAAACATCCTCAATACCGGGTTTAACTTTGAAATTGAACTCAAATACGGTGCCGGTGCTTTTGTTTGTGGCGAAGAAACAGCACTCATTCATTCCATGGAAGGATTGCGTGGTGAGCCCACCATGAAACCTCCTTTCCCGGCTGCTTCTGGATATCTGGGTAAGCCTACCAATGTAAACAACGTGGAAACACTGGCCAATATTCCGGTGATAATCAATAAAGGTTCAGCCTGGTTCAGGAGCATAGGAACTGAAAAATCGCCTGGGACAAAAGTATTTGCGCTGGCCGGTGCAGTAAACAACGTTGGACTCATTGAAGTACCCATGGGCATCACCCTTCGTGAAGTAATTTTTGAGATTGGCGGGGGCATAAAGGATGGGAAGAAATTTAAGGCTGTTCAGACCGGTGGGCCTTCCGGAGGATGCCTTACCGAGAAACATCTGGACGTACCCATTGAATATGAAACGCTGGTGGCTTCGGGTTCAATGATGGGGTCTGGTGGTATGATTGTGATGGACGAAGACGACTGCATGGTCGATATTGCTAAGTATTACCTCGATTTTACAGTCGAAGAATCATGCGGCAAATGCACACCATGCCGGGTAGGTAATAAACGTCTCTACGAAATACTGGATAAAATTACCCAGGGTAATGGTACCACAGAAGATTTGGAATACCTCAGTAATTTAAGCAATGTCATAAAAGATACTTCTCTTTGTGGATTAGGGCAGTCATCACCCAACCCGGTTTTGTCTACCCTGGAAAATTTCATGGATGAGTATACAGCACACGTCACCGACCATAAGTGTCCGGCAGGCGTATGTAAAGCCATGATGCAGTACGAGGTTATTCCTGAAAATTGTGTAGGCTGCACAGCCTGTGCCAGGGTTTGTCCGGTAGGGGCTATCTCAGGCGAGCGCAAGGAAGTACACTTTATTGATACCTCTCTGTGTATTAAGTGTGGAGCATGTATTGACAGATGTAAGTTTAACGCAATCGAAGTGCATTAAAAACAAAAATATGGATAAGGTAAAAATTACGATAGATAATAAAACCCTTGAAGTTCCAAAAGGAACGACAATTTATAAGGCTGCAAAGGAACTGGGAATTGATATTCCTATACTTTGTTACATGAATCTCGAAGACCTTGGTATTGAGCATAAACCGGGTGGTTGCCGTATTTGTGTGGTAGAAATTGAAGGCCGCAGAAACCTGGCCCCATCCTGTTCAACCGAGGTGACCGAAGGAATGGTGATTAGAACGCATTCCATGCGGGTATTGAATGCACGCAAAACGGTGATGGAACTGCTGCTCTCTGACCATCCTAAAGATTGCCTGGTATGTGCTAAATCAGGGAACTGCGATTTACAAAACATGGGTATCCGGCTTGGTATTCGTGAGATTCCAAACCAGGAGTACGTTGAAATGTCGCGTTATAAACCCGATTTTTCGCCCTCCATTATCCGTGAGATGGATAAGTGTATCATGTGCCGACGCTGCGAAACCATGTGTAACGAATTTCAGACTGTTGGCGCACTTTCCGCAGTTAACCGTGGCTTTATGTCAGTAGTAGCACCGGCATTTGAAATGGATCTTGAAAGCTCTACCTGCACCTACTGTGGCCAATGTGTAGCTGTTTGTCCTACAGGTGCGCTTACCGAAGTGGATCACACACCGCAATTGATTCGCGATCTGGCCAACCCGAATAAGACAGTAATCGTGCAGACTGCTCCGGCGGTGCGGGCTGCACTGGGCGAGGAGTTTGGCCTTGAAGCGGGTACGCTGGTTACAGGAAAAATGGTTGCAGCATTACGGCGGTTAGGTTTTGATTATGTGTTTGATACTGATTTTGCTGCCGACCTTACCATTATGGAAGAAGGCAGCGAGTTACTCGACAGGCTGACAAAATTCCTTGGTGGTGATAAATCCGTTAAGCTTCCAATGCTTACAAGTTGTTGTCCGGGGTGGGTGAATTTCTTTGAGCAACAATTTACAGACATGCTCGATATTCCCTCCACAGCACGTTCGCCTCAGCAAATGTTTGGTGCAATTGCCAACACATATTTTGCTGATAAAATAAATGTGAACCGCGAAGACCTGGTTGTGGTATCGGTGATGCCATGCCTGGCTAAAAAATATGAATGCCAGCGCGATGAGTTTGCTACAGATGGTAATCCTGATGTGGATTATTCCATTTCAACACGTGAACTGGCTGCATTGGTAAAACGTGCCAACATACAGTTCAACAGCCTTCCGGATGAGGATTTCGATCTTCCGCTGGGTGAATCAACCGGTGCTGCAGTTATTTTTGGGACCACCGGTGGAGTTATTGAAGCAGCCGTTCGTACAGCCTATGAACTGCATACCGGCAAAAAGCTCGAAAATGTTGATTTTGAACAGCTCCGGGGCATGGAAGGCATTCGCCATGCTACCATTGATTTCGATGGTCAGCCTATTAACATTGGCATTGCTCATGGTCTTGGAAAAGCCCGTCAGTTGTTGGAATGCATTCGCGAAGGAAAGTGTGAATATCATGCCATAGAAATTATGGCCTGCCCGGGTGGATGTATTGGTGGCGGTGGTCAACCATTACACCACGGAGATTCATCCATTCTTAAAAAGCGGATGGAAGCCATTTATAAAGAAGACAGCAATAAAAAAATTCGTAAATCGCATGAGAATCCATACATCCTTAAGCTTTACGAAGAGTTTCTTGGTAAACCGCTGAGTGAAAAATCACATCAATTGCTGCATACCCATTATTTTGATAAAAGCAGGCATATTGTGAAGATTTAAGCTGTGTTTTGTGTAATTGAATCATTAATCAAGAAAAATAATCGCTATGTCAAGTATAAAAATAGAACTCAAATCTTCTGATGTAGAAAAAATTGAGGAGATATGCCGTTCATTTGGTAATGAACCAGGTGAGTTAATCAACGCTTTACACAAGGTCCAGCATACTTTCGGATATCTTCCGGCGGAAGTACAGGAAGTAGTGGCCCGTGAAATGAATGTGTCCGTAGCCAAGGTTTATGG
>CAZZBU010000186.1:0-6071 GCA_964652315.1 uncultured Bacteroidales bacterium | reverse complement strand
GGATCGAACAATAAAAGCATCATTTTACTCGAATAAAATTAAGTTAGGCATTTGTTTTTCAAATAATTATAATTGCCAAAAAATGACATTAGGATTTCCAATACCATGGAACCTGTCTGCCACAGGCAGGCCCTTATAGTTTATTGGCTTCGCCGAGCTTGTCTGCAAGCCGGCTTGTAAACTCGGTTGATGTCCTGGTTATGAACTTCTGTAGATGCGGGTTTCACACCATTTATTCCGAAATAAACCTGACCTCGTATGTTTTGACCACGCCTTTATAATCACACTTCACAAAAGCTGTTCCGGTTGTTGATTCCGCCTGCTGAACAGTTATTTTAACCTCCGGATTGTTGGCCGATGCTGATACGGAAGGTATACCGCTTATGTCTGAGGGAAGGGTGTATGTCGTCTTATACCTGTCATAACCCATAATGCCATTTTCACGTGTTGCCCTGACCGGTATTTCAGGTACCTCAATGGCTTCTCCGTTTACTTCAATACTTACTGACGGAGTAACCGGGCGAACAATTTTCTTATCCTTTGAGCTGAATCCCAATCCAATTAAATCAAAAAGCCCTTCTGAGCCGGTTCCTTCGGCTATAAGAAAAATAGCATGTTTCTTATCCAGGTTATCAACAACATCTGCAACATCTACAGTGAATTTGGTTGTTTCCTGAGTTGCATTGGCAGGCACTTCAATGACGCCAATTTTTTTTCCTTCCCAGGTTTTGTTATCCCATGGCCCGTCCAGCCACACGTTCACCTTAAAGGCTTTATTTGTTTTGGGCGTAAGGTAAAGATTAAAAGCTGTTTTGTTGCCGGGTTTAACCCCTTCAAAGGCTTTCAAACCTTTTTTATCGTTGTCAAGCCCCCCAAAGCCAAAATATTTATAACCAATAATGTCACCATTCTTCACCTGGGTAATGGGCATGTGATTATTCCAGATGTCCCATGAATCCTGTTGACTTCCCAGGTTTGAGAGGTAGCAGGCATATCCTGCAGAGTAATATTGATAGGGATCCAATCCATAGATATGGAACCCTTCTGAAGTCACTTCGGCACCGGTATATTCATTTCCCTGGCTATCAGAAGCAGTCCAAATATTATCTTCTGCATAGGGATCATACCCTCTTATGCTAACTGTTCCACCTTCTGCCACTGGTTTTTCGTCCCATTCAATCACCACCGGGGCTACCATTGGCTGACGGGCATATCCAAATGATCTGGGCGCCCTGTGGTAGAACACATACCATTGATCGTTGATCTGTTCAATGCTGCCATGGGTATTGTGTCCTGAATAGCTGGTATATAATGAGGTTCCGTCTTCATTGGGTACTACAGCACGTGAATCGACCAGTACACCACCTGATTTCCACGGGCCAAGTGGGGAGTCGCCATAGGCATAACGCAAGGTCGAGTTGGTACTGCCAAGTCCATATTCAGGGCCTGAGTATCCACTGAAAACCCAGACAAACTTATTACCCACCTTACGAATGGAGGCTGCTTCAAAAAAATTGAAGGTGCCAAGATCTTCATCAGGATAAACGTAGGGATAAGTAGTTCCTTCCGGATCCCTCACCACTCCGTATCTAGAACTGGCAGGGATGAAATAATCGATAATTCCGGTTCCCGGCCTGAGTGAATACATGGTTTTCTGATCCAACTGAGCTGCAAGGGATCTTTGGAATCCCCAGTATCCATAGGCCCTGAAGCCGATTTCATAATCAGGGTCTTTTGGATCGGTGACGTATTCAATATATACTGATGGGTCGAATCCCATGATGCTTCCCGGAAGGGTTTTTGTTCCATCCGCTGTCATGTTAATAGGCGTAAAGGGGCCATCCGGCCTGCTTCCTTTGGCTACCATCGCTTCCCGGTTTCTGCCACGGCTGTGCGGATAGAGATAATATTCTTTGCTGCCATCTTTGCCTTTTACCTCAACAAGGTCAGGAGCATAAAAAATATCCCACTTTCCATTGATTTCATAACTAAAAACAGGGCCTTCATCACGCCATTTGGTCAGGTCTTCCACCGGGGCCGACCATATCCTGATATCCAATCCGCAATATTGGGTAAAACTCACATCGTGCGACCCGATGATATACATGCGATACTTCCCTGGATTATCAGGGTCTTCAAAAACACGGGGTTCTCCATCGGGCAGGTGTTCCCAGAGAGGTAAATAAGGATTGCCTGCCTTTTGGTGGATATATGGCGAGTCTGAATTCTCATTCTCCAAGGAATTAGTCTGAGCCTCTAAGCCATTCACAAATAACAGGGAAATAGCAATGGCAAATAAAATGGACGTTTTGCTCTTTCTCATTAGTTTAATTTTCTTCATATCATTACTGCATTAGATGAAATAACGACAGTAGATATTCTGGTGAGCAGAAAAGAATTTACTGCCGGTTTTTACGCTTAATACAAATATAATAAGAAAATTCATGTTCCTTTCGTATCTCAATGCTTTTGATATATCAGCCAGCCGAATATCCCTGCAGAGAGTGCAGCATTGTATATGTTGATGAATATTATTTGGCAAAGTTGCTATAATTCATTTGATAAACTATTTGTTCTTTTGCTTTGAACGTCGAACTTCCAACTTCATGTAATGTTTTTCTAGAACTATTTTCCCTATTTTAGCAGTCTGTTAAAAAGTACAATATGACATCATTCGAATCAGCAACCATTGGCCAACTTGCTTTGCATAAGGTAGGGAACAAGTATAATGAGGAAACGGTAAGGCTTTCCAATGAGCCGCTGAGCCTGCAGGATGAGATTGAAACCCTCTTGCTAACTTATTTTACAAAACCGTTTAAAAATACCGAATATTTTACCTTTTACCATGAGGGTGGTGTGGGGCACAATCCGATCTACCAGGCCGTAAAAACTATTTTTGAGGATCCGGCTACCTTGTTTGGCCAGTCAGAAACCATGGCCAATTTGTTGTACGAGCAATCGGTGCACCCCAACATCAAAGGGGGCGATTTTTTTGTGGTCTATTTCTGCGATTGTGTGGTTGACGGTGAAGTAACCGATGCTATTGGCCTGTTCAAATCCGAATCAAAAGATACCTTTTTGAAAATATATCCGGAGAATGAAAACTTTGGCATTGCATCTGATAAGGGCATCAACATCAATAAGCTGGACAAAGGGTGCCTGGTTTTCAATACTGAGGCGGACAAAGGGTTTATGGTTTCAGTGGTGGATACCATCAGCAAAGGCAATGAAGCAGTTTACTGGGTGGATGATTTCCTTGGTGTTTTGCAACGCGAGGACAATTATTTCTATACCAACCAGGCCATTACTTTGTGCAAAGACTTTGTGACCAAAAAATTACCCCAGGAATTTGAAATAGGGAAAGCCGACCAGGCAGATATGCTGAACCGGTCTGCCCAGTACTTTAAGGAGAATGAATCCTTTAATGTGGAATCGTATGCTGCTGATGTGATTCAGCATGCAGAAGTAATGGATTCATTCAAAAATTTCACGCAGGATTATGCGGAAGAAAACCAGGTTCCGTTTCAGGGAAATTTTGAAATCAATCCATCAGCCGTAAAAAAACAGTCAAAACAGTTTAAAAGCGTCATCAAACTGGATAAAAACTTTCACGTATATGTACACGGAAACCGCGACAGGATTGTTAAAGGATACGATGAAGACCGTGGAATGCATTTTTATCAGTTGTTTTTTGAGGAAGAAAATTAATATAGATTAATTGCCCATCATTTTCCCAATTAATCCGTTACCATTTCCCATACATTGGTCAGGGGCACACCGGTTTTCTCGGCGATTGTTTCCGCGGGCATGCCCTCATCATACATTCGTCGTACAAAACAGCGGATGGATTCACCGATTTCAATCAGGTTTTTTTCAGGGTCAAATATCCGGATTGTACGTTGGCCCCAGGGCTCTTCGACCAGATTATGCAGGTATTTCACGCTGGCCCCCTGTAGCTTCTTCAGTACCTTATCCATGTTTTCCGTTTCAAAACAAAGTTCCACCTGGGATTTGGTGTTGATGATTTTTTTGATTTTCCGGGTAGGATGGCCTTTATCTGGTTTCCACAAAGCAATGCCGCTTTTATAGGCCACACAGGTACCAAAATCATAGTCAACTTCCTGGCCCAGAACTTTTTCGTAAAAGTCGCGGCAAAGCTGGATGTTCTTCACAAATAAAACCGAAGTGGTAAACCGGATATCCATAGGGTATTATTTTTCTGTCCAGACGGTTACACCCGGACTGGGGATTGTTTTTTCACCAAAGAGGATTTCAGCATCCTCCGGAATAGTTAATTCATAAGGAGTGGAGCTGTAATTCAACGCCACCCAGAATCCGTCACGCCATTGTACAAGAACTCCTTCCGGATAATTTTCTATTTCCACGCCCTGGTTTTGATACAATTCAGCCAGGATATCTTTTTCCAGTTCTCCTGTTTTGGTGTGTGCACCAATATAGGTTACAGTTCCTTTTCCCAGCTTTCTGAACGTAGCCGCCGGCTTGCCTTGGTAAAACTGATCGGCATAAGTAGCCAGCTCCTGCGTGCCTTCATCCGGGGTGAGGATATCGCCCCAGGTTGTCCAGGCGTATTTTGAACCGTCGCGTTCAATGTAGGCTTCCACATTTTCGAGCAGAAGATCATATTTCTCCACCTTAGCCCCGATGAGATCAGAAATCATATCGGCATAAGGCGCTTCAAACAGGTGCCCCATTTTGTCTTTATGGCCGGTGCGGCAGGTGACGATGAGGTTGCCGCCATTGTTGGCATAAGCAGTCCATTTTTCAATCAGGGCGGTGTCCACCAGTTGATAGGCCGGTATGATGACAAAAGGATAGTCCGAATAATCATCTTCTTCGGCAATATAATCCACCGGCCCGCCAAAGGATTTAATAATAGTTTGATAGCGTTGCACATGCCCGTGCATGTTCCACTGGCGGTTACGTTTCTGATATTCGATATCCCAGTTGTTATCATGGCTCCAGAGGATGGCAGTTTTTTTAGCCAGATAGTTCTCAGGAGCCCTGTTTTTTGGGTTATATACTTCTCTTAACTCTTTCATCTCAGCAGCCACCTGCGCGTATTCTTTACCTCCGGGCAACGGTGTTACCCCATCGGGACCTACAATGCCATAATGATACTGTTCGCTGCCATACAGCGGCTGACGGTAGCGGTAGGTACAGGCAAAATTACACCTGCTGGCAAAGGCATGCCACAGCCACATGCGCACTGCGCCTGGTGCCGGTTGTGGATTTATTTGTCCCCAGTTGACCTGCCCGGGTTGCAATTCCATGATGCCGGTCTTGCCATCCATGGGGCGGTAAAAATCACCGGCAAAATCCATGGTCATGGGGTGGCCGATGCGGAAACCCTGTTCACCAACGTTGTAGCCATAACCATCCACCGGATACCGGGTGTAGGATGAGAAATCAAGTTTTTCAGTACGCCGTGGGTCGCTGTTGGTGGTATTGGCGATGTAATTAGTCGTTATCCATTGTTTGTCTGAGATATGCCGACGCAGCACATCAGCCTGGAAATCCAAAAATGCCGCCATTTGATCCGCTGTGAACCGTTTAAAATCAAGATGGGCATGCGGGCTTACCCCGTAGAGGTGGCGGACCCGTGGAATGAGAATCTGATGGAAATCCTGATAAAGCACCCCCCAGAAGCGGTTGCCCCAGGCTTCGTTTAGGGCATCAATGGTGCCGTATTTTTCTTTAAGCCAGAGGCGGAATTTTTCCTGGGCTGCCGGACTGTAATCTTCGGGTGCGCCGGGCTCATTGTCGAGCTGCCAGCCCCACACTGCCGGGTGGTTCCCGTATCGTTTTGCCAGCTCGGTGACAATGCGTTCGGTGTATTTCCAATACGTATCGTTGGAGGTAGAATAATTCCCACGGGAGGCATGTTCACGCGGTTGGTATTCATCATTCATCATGAAAATATCCGGGTGTTTTTCTTCCAACCAGATAGGAGGGCATGGGGTAGGGGTGCACATAATTACCTTGAGGCCGTGTTTTTGTGCCAGTTCTACATTGCGATCGAGCCAGCCGAAATCAAACACACCATCACTGGG
>CAZZBU010000185.1:0-6103 GCA_964652315.1 uncultured Bacteroidales bacterium | reverse complement strand
AATAATAATAATAATAACTCCTGAATCAGTTTAAGCCTTCTTAATTGATGGATTATAAATGTACTAAAATTCATAAAGCAAAATAAAAAAAAGAAGTCATTCTTAAAGAAGGTTATGAGCATAACGGTGAACTGATCGGTGAATTAAGACAGGTAAACTGAAACTGATGGATCTCTCGGATAAAGTCGGCATCACAATGGCAAACTTATCCATCCTGAAACAGGGTAAAGCAAAGGCCATCCGTCTCAGTACCTTAGTCAAAATATGTTAGGCGCATGAATATCAGTCAGTTGATATCCTGGAATACCAATCTGATTAACCAGTCGGCGATTTTATTAATCGCAAACTCCTGAGTTATTACACATACTTCCTCGGGATTTTTACATCGTAATTTTTTGAAAATATCCGTTGACGCTTCTCAAAAGCATCCAGGGTGGCATGTATATAAAAGTTTTTTTTATCGGAGGTGAGTATTGTATGATTTTCTGTTACAACATCCCAGCCGTTGCGTTTAAATCTGAATTTGCCATAGGTCTCCCCGCGAACAGAGTCCACGTCATCACCCTGCACAGAATATTCTTCGGTTGAAAAATCAGAGATTTCAAGGTTTATTGAATCAAGGTAATAAGTGCCGTTATTAATAATCACCTTCAACGTAGATTTATCATGAATCAAATCGCGCACAACATCCCACCGGTAATCTGGTGCCTGTATTGTTTTTTTATTGGTACTGAGTTCGGCGCTGACTGGTAATTCAAAAGCTACCTCAGGCAGGTTGGTTGCATCCAGTACCGGTAAATTCACAGCACATGCTTCCGTGTGTAATTTAACGGTAGCCATTTCCGGCGGGGTCCAGGCAATAGGCCAGTACGTGGTAGACACTGAAACCCGTAACCGGTGTCCTTTTGGAAAAATATGGGCAATATCATTTAACTGGAAGGTTACGCGGTACTTTTTTCCTGGCTTGAGCAACTCAGGATGTTCATGGCTTTCATGGTGGGTAATGTTTTTTATGCCGTAGGTTATTCTTGTGGCTTTTCCATCTTCCCGCACATCAGATAGTCTGACTGCCAAAAAAGCTACCGGTTTATCAACCTCAACCATAAAATCAATCATTGGCGGCCCTACAATCTGCATCTCTTCCTCCAAAGGTTGACTGGTAAATACCTGGGCACCCCCGTCTTCTTCACGCTGATCGCCCGGAAGATCGGGTGGTGCATTATATGAACACCATTTTCCGGCAAACAAACCCAGCCTTAACGGTGAGCGTAAACTAAGCACTTCGGGATTACCTGCTGCTTCTTCATCAATTAAATAATCACGCACAAGTTTGTATTTTTTTTGACTGATTTTTTCTGATGGCCAGTTATTAAGTCCCAACCAATAACCTGGCCGGTAATCGTAACTTGAATAGGGCTTAACGCTTTCCTGCACCCATAACCGCATCATGGGTTCATTCCTAATTCCGGTTTCTTTGTTATTCAGCCACTCATCCCACCAGCGAACCGATTCCTGTAAAAATCCTATGGCAGGTCCGGGTTCGCCATGATGTGGGTATTTATGACTCCAGGGACCAACCAGGGCCATACGGGGAGATTTCAAGTTCTTCATCAACCGGAAAACAGCATTCGTATATCCATCGGCCCATCCGCTAACAGCCATTACCGGAATATCAATATCATTGTAATTTTCACAAATGGAGCCTTGCTTCCAATAATCATCGCGTTCCTGATGATTTAGCCATTTTTCGAGCCAAAGGCCGCTGCCTTTTAACCGCTCAAGCCACATTACTTTCCACTTATCACCAACTATCTCCGGATCGGGTGGCAGGCTGTTTTTACCAAACATAACAGATGCCCAGGAAAGGTTATCGCCCAGCAGGCACCCTCCCATGTAATGGATGTCATCGGCGTATCGATCGTCGGTACTGCATACCGTAATGATGGCCTTCAACCCTTTTGGACGTCGCGCAGCGAGTTGTAATCCGTTAAAACCGCCCCACGAAATGCCTATCATCCCAACATTACCATTACTCCATGGCTGTTGAGTAATCCATTGTATTATGTCTTCACCATCAGCCAGTTCCTGCTCCTGGTATTCATCTTCTATAATGCCTTCTGAATCGCCACTACCCCGAATATCAACCCGAAAACAGGCATATCCATGACCTGCAAAATAACGGTGGATGGACTCGTCGCGTGTGCGTTTCATATCCCGTTTGCGGTAGGGTATGTACTCCAACACTGCCGGTATTTTACCTTCAAAACCAACCGGTTTCCAGCTCCGGGCCGCCAGCATTATTCCATCTGGCATGGTTATCCACTCATTTTCAGTTTCCTGTATCTCATACGGGAATTTTTCTTGTGTTTCCATTAATCCGGTTCCCCTATTTTTATTTTAAGCTTTTGTTTTATGGTTTCGTATTTTTCGAAAAGTTGTTCCCGGTTTTGTGCCGCTACCATTACCTCACCAATACAATAACTGTATGGATCATTTATTTTTAAATCAGATAACCGATCCCCCTCACTGATAGAAAGGAGGATGGTACTATCTTCGAAATCATGCTCAATAGCCGCAATGGATGATGCATCTGGTACTTCCTGTACAATTCCATCATGGGGTATGCGGTACTGAAATTTAGCAGCATACTGATATTTTCCTTTTTTCTGACGGAAGGAGGGTTTTTCACCCACAGCCAGTTTTACCAGTACCTGATGATTGGAATAACCCTTAACCATGTTATATAAATATCCGTGTGACTGCGACATTCTGGGGTTTATCTCCAGGATTTTTATCTCGCCCGTATCTTCTCTGAAAAAAAACTCAATATTGAAAGGTGAATTATTGTATTCAATATGTTTCATCACCCGGCTGGCAATATCATGCATCTGTGCCTGAACATCCTGAGGCAAATCACCTGGCAGCAGATAACACAAAAAGGAAGAGAAGGCATCATAATAAAGAGAGTCCACAATACCGTATGTCACAACCTCATTATTATAAACGTAACCCGAAAGCGTGCACTGATGCCCTGAAATAATATTTTCAGCAACACAGTAGTATCCATCAACTGCTTCAATATCAGATGGAGTATTTGCACGGGTAAAAAACCTATTGAATGGTTTTGCAAAATATGATATTTCCTGGTTGATGACATTCAGCGCTTGTTCATATTCCTGTTCATTCCTGATTTTAAATCCAAGTCTGGAAGAATGACTTTTAACCGGTTTCAGCCAAAAAGGAGAATCTACTGATAATTCATAAAATCCCTTTGGATCTTTAGGATTTATAGCATCAAATTTTGGAATATGTTCAGGTACAACCTTATTTTGCTCTACCCGGGACCAGTATTTATGTTCGCACTTCAATCCGGCAAGTAACGTTGGCCCTTTGAATTTATATTTATCCAAAAATAAAAATGTTAATAGGGTAAACGGAAAATCAAAAAAAGTAATGATCCCATCAAGGTTATCCTGCTGCGATTTGATTGTTTTGTCTACGGCATGTGTAAGTTCTTCTACATTAATATCCTTTTGTTTCCGCACCTGGCGTGGTTCAAAAAGGTATATAAAATCGTACGTATCATAATCTTCTATTTGAGTCAGTTCATGTTTGTTAAACTCATCAATACCCAGTACCAACAATGTTTTTTTTTCCATACAAGGAATTGGGAAAAAACCATGCCATGTAACCTGACCTGCAAAATGCAAAAAAGCCGGAAAAATAATTCCCGGCTATGATGCAAAATCCAACGTTAACAAAAAGGTTAACGAACTGTAAAATCGTAATAATATGTCCTTTCTCCGGCAATAAGCTTAACAAGGTAATCGCCGCTACGTAACTTTTTTAAATCGTAGGCCCTTTTCAAAGAAATTTCCTCATCTATGTTTTTATCCTCAAAAAAAGTGGTGTAGTAGTCGCTAAAGGATATCTCAACGTCATTACCATCAAGATTCAGATAAGTAACGAGTAATTGGCCATCTTTCTTTGTAAAATAAGGAAGAAACGTTTCTTTAGATTCTGAAACTTCAACCCTGCCTCGATTTACAACAATGATTTGCTCAAACAATTTTGTTCCGTTATCTGAAACAATCTTATACTCTCCGTCTACCAGGTTTCGTACATCAAACAGTTTGCTATACCCATTGACGGAAGATACTTCCTCAGAATAAAGGTGGGAATAACCGTTCAGGCTCTGAATGGACAACCGAATCCTTTGGTTCAGCGGATCTTCCAGGGCTATACGGATCAACTGTTTTCCTTCAACAGGGGTTACAATCAGGCCGCCACTGGAGGCAACAGCCGTGGTAGCAAACAAAGCTGACATCAAAGTGGCAGCCAGAAAACTTCTCATTTTTCTTAATTCAATCTTTCTCATAATACTACATTTTGTGATTAATAATATATCTACTTCTCAATTCTCATTTCAAAAATAGAATAACAACATTACATGTACTTTTTTTCAATCTGAAGTCTATTTTAAATTTATTTTAACACTTTTACTGTTGTATTTAGAATAAATCATAACAAAATAGGCACCAAAAGTTATATTCTGTTGTTAATTTAATCCAAAATATCACAATCGATTCTTTAAGTTTCCTTAACACAGCTATGCTTTAAATACAAATGGATTAGGGTTTTGATTTCATCCGTACCAATACTTCATGGAATCCATATCGTACAATTATCATAGATACAAGAATTTAACAGGGTACAGGCAATGTAATGAAACAACTTAATACGATTGGGATGAGCTAAATCACCTTATACTTATTGTGTAATTTATGGTTTTCTGTTATTTTTAGAACAAAATGATTATTTATTTTTAAACTTATAGATTATGGGACAAACCAAAACGCTTATTGATCAACTCATTAAAAAACGTGCAAACGGTGATCCATTTCTTGAGTCGAGCACACGTATCAAACTGATAATGAAAGGCATTGACCCGAAAAAAATCGATGAGAGCACTCCGGACAATCCGGAAACAATTGCGAAAATTCATGAAGTGGCTAAAGCGTTAAATGTAACGCTTTAAAAATCCCCTGGCATGATTCAGCCGTGGTTTCATGTTGTATAGTCAGGAATGTTATCCAGCTACCTAAACACAGGTAATTAAATTATAAAAAGTAAATGGTATGAATTATAAAACAGCGTATTCAGTTTCCAGATCGGTTGCAACAGCAACAGATGAATTGAAAGCTCAACTTTCTGAAATAAAACCAGCCATGGTGCTGTTTTTTGCATCTCCGGTTTATCCACCTGAGGAAATAAGCGAAAAGATGGCACAGGCGTTTCCTGACAGCAAAGTTTTTGGCTGTTCCTCTTCAGGTGAAATTGTAAGCGGAAAAATGCTTGATCAATCCATTGTCGCTATGGCGTTTTCATCTGAGGTGATTGAAGATGTAACAATAGAAGTCATCAATGATCTCCAGCAACCGGAATCATCCATAGCAACAGCAGTAAGCAACATATCAACCCATTATGGCATGCCCTTGCAGGAAATGGATTATAAAACCTATGCCGGCATACTTTTGATTGACGGTTTGAGCGGAAGTGAAGAAACCGTAATTGATCTGGTAGGCAATTATACTAATATTGCAGTTGTTGGAGGTTCTGCCGGAGATGACCTCGCTTTTAAACAGACTCATGTATATGCCAATGGAAAAGCTTATAATAATGCTGCTTTACTTGCTGTATTGAAGCCAAAAAATGAGTTCGGCATTATCAAAACGCAAAGCTTTAATCCAGGAGCCAAAAACCTTACCGTTACCAAAACCAACGAAGCCCGCAGGGAGGTATTGGAATTTAATGATAAACCGGCTGCTGTCGCTTATGCCGAAGCTTTAAATACCTCCAAAGAGGAATTACCGGCAAAAATGTTCCGTTCGCCACTGGGGTTGATGATTGATGAAACAGAACCGTTCGTGCGCAGCCCCCGGGTGGTTGAAAACGACAGCGTATTTTTTTATTGCGCTGTAAAAGAAGGTATGGAGCTTAATGTGCTTGAATCGACCGATATTGTAAAAGATACAAAGGAAGCCATTGCCGGCAAAAAAGAAGAACTGGGTGATATCTCAGCTATCCTGAATTTTCATTGCAT
>CAZZBU010000184.1:0-6121 GCA_964652315.1 uncultured Bacteroidales bacterium | reverse complement strand
AAAACCTAAGGGCTAATGTAAATCCCGGCCATGTTTTAAGGTTGTAGCCATTTTCAAAAGTCTTGCTTGAAAATGTGTAAGGGCCAATATCCGAATAAAGTGTTTTATACCCTGCTGCTTCTGTGTTGGCCGAAAAGAAATTATAGGTCAGTCCACCCGCCAAAGAAACTTTGGGGAGGATTTTTCGCTCAACACCCACGTAAAGTTTAGTGAGTGTGTTATCCGATGTTTCGAACTTTCCGTGTATTACCTGTTGCCGGATAATGTCTGCGTTGTAAATATATGTACCTTTTGCATTGAGCCTTGTACCTATACCAAATCCAAACATCCAGAAAGGGTTATCACGTTCACCAGGGTTGGCCCCTGCATTAATGATGGTATAAAATTTATCAATTCCGGAGCGGAATGAGGCATTGACCATGAGTAGTTCATTGGTGGATATTTCGATTGAATGGTACCCGTTTTTTATAAAATTGAACAAACCTATGGGGACACCAATGCAAGAATCAGCAAGGTTAATAATAGATATGGAAGCTCCGCGCATGGTTTCTGTACTATTGAATAAACCGGAAATTTGTACCCCTGAAAATTCCCTGCTCCGGTTAAATAAACCGGCTGCCTGAAACCCTTTTACCCTGGCCCCTGTGTTGAATACACCGGCAACCTGCCCCCCGGCAAAAGTTTTGTTGTGGTTAAACACTCCTGAAAACTGCGCCCCTGTGCCATCTTTTGAAGTATTGAATACACCCGCTGCCTGTACACCTGTAGATTCACCGGCCACGATATTACCAACTCCTGCTGCTTGAAAATACTGCGCGTCATTCCGGCTGATATTGAAAACACCACTTACCTGGGCGCCTGACAGATCACGGCTAAGGTTTAGCACTCCGGCTGCCTGTAAGCCTAAGCATTTATTTCCAACAATGTTACCCACCCCGGCAGCTTGAAAAAACGCGGCATCGTTTCTCACAAGGTTAAAAATGCCCCCCACTTCAAAATATTGAACCCCTTGTACGTAGCCAATGGTTGTGTTAATCGATACATTATTCACGGTATTTCCTGTCAGCAGTTTGTTGGTACTTAAATAAGGGGCCAGGGAAATTTGTACCGCTGAAAAAAAAGTGGATGAGATATTACGCGTATTTATTAACACGTTTTTTTTGACCAGGTGGGTTGACCAGGCTGAAATATCCTGCTCATTGCCAGTAGTTTTTAATGAAAACTTATCCTGATTTTTTTGGGTTGCCAAATTTACGGTAAGATAACTTCTTGTCGATATCGGGGCGATTAGGGTATCGCGGAACCCGGCTTTTACAACATTTAGTTCAGGAGTAGTGTCAGAAGTTACTTCCAACCTAAAAAAACCGTATTCGTCAGTGATGGCCGCCTGCCTGGTTTTTTCGGAATAAACAGTAGTTTCGGTTAGTTTTTTACCCGTACCGGCTTCACTGATGTATCCTTCGATGATATAGGTCGGTTTTTCAGGATTGTTTTTTTTCGAAGGGTTATCCTCCTTAAGGATAACATAATTTCCTCTTTCCCTGAAGTGGATGTCATCTTCAAACAGTGCATGCAATGCATGACGTACAGGCATATCCTGAATATCTATCGACCGTGGTTCCAGTGATTGAACCAGTTCCGGGTTATAGGAAAAAACAAAATTGCCCTTATCGGCAATTGTTGCCAGGATGGAAGGTACCGGAGTAACATCAACCTTAATGGAGATTTTGCGTTCGAGAATTGGTGTTGGATTACCCTGCGAAAAGGTTGTCTGTGGGAGTATAAAGAGCAGGAAAAGAAAAAAACCGGAATCGATAAAAATCCTGGCAAAGATATGTTGCATAAAAGACATTAAAGTTATTATTTGTAAGCAGCAAAAAACATTAGTTAATTGAATTACATCCTTCTCCCTGGAGGGCATACCCTTCAGGCGTGTATTTGACCTGCAGGTTTAATGTTTCTGCAATTATTTCCAGGATTGTATTTAAATCTTCATTCATAAATGAAACTGTTATTTTACAATTGGTTACAGCGGGCGAGAGGGTTATTTTTTCACCATACACCGTATTTAACTGATCAATTACCGTATCCAGATATACATCCTCGAAGATTATCATGCGGTTACCATAGGTAATGATGGTATTTGAGGTTGATTTTTTGCTGAATGAATCACGCTCCTTGTCGTAAACACCTGTTTCACCCGGCAATATATGAATGCCTTCCTGTTTGTTGGTGAAAAACAACACCTCGCCCTGTTTCACGAATACCTCAACAGTGGAACGTTCCGGGAAAGCTTTAACATTAAATTCAGTGCCGATATCCTGTATGATGGTTCTTTCGGCCACTATTGTCAGTGGCGCTTCCTGGTGATGCTCAATTTTAAAATAAGCTTCGCCCTGCAGGTGTATTTTATATTGTTTCCTGGAAGTGGTGGCTGGGTAACGTATCTTACTACCTGGTTGTAAAATTACTGTATTGCTATCAGCCATTTGCAAAACCTGATTGGCTTCATATTCAGCCAGGGTAACCTCCTCATAAGCCGGGTTGCCCAAATATTGAAAATATAACCATATTGACAGTCCGACCAGAATTATGATTGAAGCAGCATATCGCATCCATCCTGGAAAGCGTTTAGGGGGTTCATTATTTTTTGTTGTGGAAGGCGCCGCGCCGGTATGCATCTCATGTTTTACCTTGCCCCATGCTCGGTCAACATCTACCTTTTCAATTTTGTGGGATGCCACAGCCTTGTCAGCCAAAAACCGGATGTCTTCAAAATATTTTTTGTTTTCATCCGAAGCCTCCATCCATTCCAGGAGTTCGGCAGTCTCCGGCTTACTGCTTTCGCCTGCAAGGTAGCGGGCAATCAAATGGTCGATATGTTTGTTTTTATCTTCCAATGCTTAATTTTTAAACAAAAACCACAATAAAAGTGGCAGGTATTCTTTTAAATTTTCACGTAAAATCCGCAACGCCCTTACCATATGATTATCAACAGTTTTGTATGAAATATTTAACTGCCCCGCAATTTCAGCATAGGTTAAATTTTCAAAACGGCTCATTTTAAATACCATGGCGCATTTTTCGGGCATGTTGGCAATTACTTTTTGTATTTGCAGTTCGAGCTCCACCCCAATAATTCCTTCTGTCACCTCATCATGCCCCTTGTTACCGGTATGCCCAACCTCCCTGCGGTGTTCGTGTTTCACTTTAATATGCTTTAACAAGTTGAGGCAATTGTTGTGCACTGCCCTGTACAGGTAACTCTTCAGCGAAGTATGAATAGCAATACCCGTTCGTTTTTCCCATATCATCAGAAATGTTTTCTGGACCGTTTCTTCTGCCTCATCAATATCGTCCAGGAAGGTATTGGCATAATTGCACAGACGCTCATAGTACTTCCTGAACATGGTTTCAAAAACCTGTTCATTGCCATTCTGCAAACCGGTTATGAGTTCTTTTTCTTCCAGAAGCAATCTTTTTATATAAAAGGCAAAGATATTTAAAAACCGGTTTGCTTACTTACAATTTATTTTTGTACTATTTAAATGACAATCCAGAAGGTTAATCTCCTTATTTTTTGCATCAGATATTGAACTAAAAGTTTCACCGGTGTTTTTATAGTAGTCAGGAAAAAGTATTTTTATGCCTGAAAATAGAATGAACATAACGATAACTTGTTTTAATTATGAAGAATTTATTTAAGCCTTTGACAGTACTTTTATCGCTAATTATATGCGGTGGATTGATGGCGCAACCATCGGGTGGTCCATACGGACCGATTCAGCAAGTGTTCGAACTGCCTGATGTTGAAGGAACCATCTATTATGTGTCACCTGATGGCAATCAGGATGAATCCGGAACCTCATTGAATAATCCCACAACAATAGAGGCAGCCATTGCCAAAGTGGAAACCGGCGATGCCATTGTGTTGCGTGGTGGTGTATACCGTACAGGAGATTTAGAATTAAATCAAAGCATTGTAATGCAGCCCTATAAGGATGAATTGCCGGTGATTAAGGGGACCATGGAAGCTACCCGGTGGGAACAGGTTATGCCCGCCGGAAATGACCAACCGGGATTGTGGAAAATTAAATGGACACACCTTTTCCCTTCAACACCTGCAGAATGGTGGAGAAGTGAACTACGTGGTCGTGAAACTCCGCTGCATAAATTTAATAATGACATGGTGTTTGTTGATGGCCGGTTTTTGCAATCGGCAGGTTGGCTTGGTGAACTTAACGAAGATAATTTTTATATTGATTATGAGAAGGAGTTGGTTTACATTGCCACTGATCCCACGGATAAATTAGTGGAGATAACGGCATTCAACCAGGGGCTTATTGTAACACCACAAGAAGTACATGGTAAAAAGGCCGACAAAAAGGGGCCAACCATCCGGGGCATCAAATTAACTCAATTTGCGTTTCATGTGCTTGATGTAGAGGGGTATTGGCCTGAAGAAATTTCCCCCGAGGATGAACATGGAAATGACATTGTTGGGACTACCCTTGAGCATTTGGATATTTCCTATGGCGGTCGTGTGGGTGCATTCATTTTTGGTGACAACCTCACCATGCGCCATTGTAAGGTGAGCAATACCAGCACTGAAGGAGTGTATATTGCCGCTTCAGATGATGTGTTGGTTGAGAAGAACATATTTACCCAGAATAATATTGAGAACATCACCGGCTATTATCCTGCTGCCGTGAAAATTTTTAACCAGTCGCACCGGGTGGTTTGTAATGATAACCTGGTAATTGACCACCCCAATTCAAATGGTATCTGGTATGACGTTGGAAATGTCGATGGTGTGTTTACCAACAACTGGCTGGAGAATGTAGGAAACTACAGAGAAGGTTTTTCAGGTGAAAGAGTATGGCCAAGCCAAAATGCTTTCTTCTTTGAAATATCCAAAGGGGTTATAATAGCTGGCAATGTGTTTGTGAATAACGATCATGGCATGTTGATTCTTAATTCATCCGATGTAAAGGCATATAACAACACCTTTGTCAATAGTGTGGCAGTTTTTGCGCGCGACCGACGGGGTGAAGGAGCAGATCATTTTGACTGGCACATTGAGTCGGGTCCGGCTGTTGACAAACGATATAACCATGAGTTTGTGAATAACCTGTTAGTTGGAGGCGGGGATTTTACCCGTCCGCTTCTATTTGTATGGCAATTGCCCAATCAGTGCCAGGAGTTGGAAGTGCCGGCTATGGCAAAGCTTGATCATAATGCTTATGTAAAGTTAAACAATACTGATGCACCGGTTGTGTGGATGAACCAAAAAATCGGAGATCAATGTCAGTTCAAATTCAAGTCCGCTGCTGAAATAAATCAGACAAAAAATGACTGGGCCTCAGGCAGTGTGTCTTTTAAAGACTATAATGGGCAGTTGTTTAATAGCATGGAACTAAAAAACTTTAAGTTGCTGGATGGATTCAAAGGTTCGGAGGCCGCTATGCCCTTGCCAAAAGAGATTCAAGAAGTGCTTGGTGATGACGTGCCCAAAAAATTTATTGGGGCTTATGGTGCGGATTAAGATTTAATCTGGATGAAATGAATTATGAGGATACCCGGAGTGCGGCTTTGAGTCGCACTCCGGGTAGCTCAAACCGATGCAATTGCCTAAAACGAATTATCGATCTATCATAATTTTTATTATTTAAGGTTTCATACCTTTGCTTTCCAATAATATTTTTTTCAAAAACTCCAAAAAGTAAAATATTATTCTGTTCTTAGGATTTCGCGTTATAGTGTTTTCCTGCCAATAAATGAAAGCAACTTTTGGCGAGTGAACTTAATCAGAGTATTTTTGTTTAACGCCTGATTTAAAATATTAAACACCGCCAATGAAAAAATATGCTATCTATGCCTTCATGCTGTTACTGGGCATTTCAAATTCACTGATTGCTCAGGAAAACGGCATTATTGAAGGGAGGCTATTTAATGCTAAGAACAATGAGCCCATTCCCTTTGCCAACATTGTTATTTGGGGCACGCAAATCGGTGCCGTAAGTGATCTGGATGGAAATTTCATTTTTACAGGCGTAAAACCCGGTTATGTTGAGCTGAGGGCTTCGGCAATTGGTTTTGAAACAACCATTACACCTGATGT
>CAZZBU010000183.1:0-6186 GCA_964652315.1 uncultured Bacteroidales bacterium | reverse complement strand
ATCCGATTAACTTTCCAATATAGAATACATACCCGTAATATTCTTTATATTGATGGTATAACCGAGTCTCATGCCGCTGGTTTTCAATAAATTCCTCAGCAGCTTTATTGCCAGGGTGTTTTTGCACAAATTTTTTCTGTGCCTCTGCCTGAGGGGCATAGAAATGGTCAATCCAGCAGTTCTCCGGCAGAATAAAGGAAGCTACAGGGATATAACCTGCCTCCTGCATTTGTTGAATCTTAACCGGAATGGTATCAATTTGAGGATAGGCATCCTGCCAAAAAGTTTCAATCGCCTCAGGACGGGTTTCTGTGAACCATGAAACTTCTGAAACAGCTAGGTATCCCCCTGTTTTTAAAAATTTGCCCCATTCGGCTAATCCCCTTTTGAAGCCAATATTGTAGATTGCGCCTTCTGACCATACTAAATCTAATGATCCTTCCTCAAAAGGCAAGGCTTCCATGGATCCGACAATGCCTTTCACCCTATGCTCCAGCCCTGACTCTCTGGCCTGCACATTGAACAGGTCAATAAACTTCGGAAACAGGTCAATTCCAGTAACTTTACCTTTTGTATGTTTCGCCAGTACCATGGTCTGGCCTCCTGTTCCGCAACCTATATCAATTGTCCTGGAATCGGGGGTAAGGTTGTCAATAAAGCTGAGTGCTTTTATGGTTACTTCAGGACTACCTGGTCCCTGGCGCTCAAGGCCGGAAAAATAATCACAGATTAAACTAAAATCAAATTCGTGAATGGATTTATTTTCTCTACTCATGATGTTTAAAATATTTGGCAACCGGTGATAAGGAACATATAATCCTTAGCCGGTTTTTATTTGTAAATAAATGTAATAATGATATTACCTCAGGCAGGATAAGCCCGAAGCCAATTAAAGGATAATCTGCGACATCAAGTCCAGATTATTTACTTCACCAGTTCCGTAATTTTTTTAAACATCCAAAGATTTTAGTGTGGTAAAAATAGTTTTTTTTTTTTTAAATGAACAGATAAAAAACATAGCCCATACACCATTGCCACTAAAACACAAAAATACCAACACTGCTTACCGCATCCCTGTTCCACTATAAGCTAATTCTTAATAACAAATAATGATTATCCGGGTTTATACCAAAACTATATTTGCCACGAATGCACGAATGAATGGAATCAAATTGGAACTACCTCTGAATAATTTTCTATTGAATATTGAGGTGTCTAATCATTTAATAATAAATTCTTTATGAACACAAATTTCGAATGACTTTGTCATTCGTGCATTCGTGGCTATTAAATTTTCATGTGCCGTGATATTTGTGAGTTCAATCAATAGGTACCATAGCGGACAATCATTTAACAAATTTCAATCCCTTAGCGTCTTTGTGTGAGATGAATTACATTGAATTAACAATTAAATTACTATTGAATCAACCATGAATTACCACCTCCGCAACCCCAAAAAGACATCTGGCCCCCTACTTCTTACTTCTCACCTTTCACCACCGCTCACCGCTCTTCCGATTTTTCTTGCCTATTTCCCCTAAAACCTTATTTTTGTTAGACGATTGGAAACAGATATTTATACTAAAGATGAAAATTATGAGAAAAATTTTTTTATTTCTAATATTGCTGCTGCCAGGTTTGTCGTATGCACAGGTAAATGTCAGCACGCAGGTTGAAAAGAAGAACAAATTTTTCACGATTGTAGACAATGCTGCGGCAACAACCATTTTTTATGATGAATCGGATGATATTTTAATTAAACGTTCTGCCGGATTTCTTGCAGATGATATTGAAAAAGTAAGCGGTAAAAAACCTGATGTAATTACCGATGAAACGCAATTACCTAAAGAATTGATTCTTATTGGGACCATTGGAAACAACAAGCTCATTGACCAGTTGATTTCCAATGGAAAACTCAATGTAAAAGTGATACAAAACCAATGGGAACGGTTCATCATACAGACCGTGAAAAAACCTTTCTCTGGTGTTGATGAAGCCCTGGTTATTGTTGGTAGCGATCGTCGGGGTGCCGCCTATGGCGTATTCACTATCTCAAAAGAAATTGGTGTGTCACCCTGGTACTGGTGGGCCGATGCCCCCGTGAAAAAAAGCGACGTGCTTTTCCTTGAAAAAGACCGCTATGTTTCCAATGCCCCTTCTGTGAAGTACCGGGGTATTTTTATTAATGACGAGGCACCTGCTTTGCGGGGTTGGGCCGATGAAAAATTTGGGGGCTTTAATTCCGGGTTTTATGAAAAAGTTTTTGAACTCATCCTTCGTAATAAAGGCAACTACCTGTGGCCTGCCATGTGGGTACCAAGCGCTTTTGCTGTGGATGATCCGGAAAATCCCCGTCTTGCCCATGAATACGGTATTGTAATATCTACTTCGCACCATGAACCAATGATGCGTGCACATGCCGAATGGTACCAGTTTGATGGTGGCGCCTGGAATTACAATACCAATAAGGAAAAACTCCAGGAATTCTGGCGTGGCGGTATTGAGCGCATGGGTGATTATGAAAGTGTGGTGACCGTTGGCATGCGGGGTGATGGAGATGAGGCCATGTCAGAAGAAACAGCCGTGGGTCTGTTACAAACCATTATAGATGATCAACGTGAAATTATTGTTGATGTAACCGGAAAACCCGTTGAAGAAACACCTCAGGTATGGGCTTTGTATAAGGAGGTGCAGGATTATTACGATAAGGGCATGCGCGTGGATGACGACATCATGTTGCTGTTCTGCGATGATAACTGGGGGAACGTGCGTATCCTGCCCGGAAAAGAAGACCTTGACCACGAAGGCGGATACGGAATGTACTATCATTTTGACTTTGTCGGTGGGCCGGTATCTTACCGCTGGCTTAACGTGACTCAAATCGAGCGGGTTTGGGAACAGATGAACCTCTCCTACGAGTGGGGCGTAAGGGATTTATGGCTGGTTAATGTTGGCGACATCAAGCCCATGGAACTGCCCATTAGTTTCTTCCTGGATTTTGCTTATGATGTCAATGCCATCCGGGCGAATGACCTGCCGGATTATTATCTTGACTGGGCTACCCAGCAGTTCGGAGATGAGTATGCCGGGGATATAGCCGAAATTCTGGCATTGTATACCAAGTATAACGCCCGGCGCACACCGGAAATGCTAAGTCCGGATACTTACAACCTGTGGCACTACCGGGAGGCCGACCGGATTGTGGAAGAATACAACACCCTGCTTGAAAAAAGCAAGGCCATCTATAATAAACTTCCGGAAAGTCACAAAGCAGCATTTTACCAACTGGTACTTTCTCCGGTAGAATTTTGCAGTAACCTGAATGAAATGTATGTAGCTGCCGCTAAGAATCAGTTTTATGCACAAATGGGTGGGGCCCCGGCAAATCATTATGCTGATAAAGTAAAAGAATTATTCGAGAAGGATGCCGAACTTACACGCTATTATCACGAAGAACTGGCTGATGGTAAGTGGAACCACATTATGGCACAGACACACATCGGTTACACCAGTTGGAACAATCCCCCGGCCAATAAAATGCCTGCCGTGTCATATATTCATACCGAAAAATCGCCCCGTCCGGGCTTTTTGGTTGAACATGGTTCAAGACAGGCCCCGGAAGGCATGAAAGCTGAAGGATACTACAACATGTCATTTGCAGCCTTCGATCCCATCAACGATCAAACCTATTATGTTGAAATGTATAACATGGGCGAGGGAGCCCTTGAATATAGCGTTGATCCTGAAGCTGATTGGATAACCCTTTCTTCTCAGGAAGGAAGTTTTACAAACAAAGAGAAAATCTATGTAAACATTGATTGGGAAAAGGCACCACAAGGGCGCCATGCCAGTAAAATAACATTATCCGGTACAGGAGGGCGGTTTGTGGTTAACGTACCTGTACGCAATGATATTCCTGCAGCTTCCGGATTTGTTGAGAACAACGGCGTGGTATCCATTGAAGCGGTTAATTTCTCAAGTAAAAGTGATGCAAAAGACATTAGCTGGACTGTGGTTCCAAACATGGGACGGACTTATTCTGCTATAACCGTTGAACCGGCAGATGCAGCGCATCAGATGCCCGGAGAAGGTGCGCCTTCCCTGGAGTATGAATTTACCTTGTTCGATGGAGGGGATGTGACCATTGAAACATACCTTTCACCTACGCTGAATTATCAGAAAACCGAAGGGTTAAAATATGCCATTGCTGTGAATGATGAGGCCCCTCAAATCATTAACATGCATGAGGGAGAATCAACTCCTGACTGGGAATATCCCGCATGGTGGAATAATTCTGTGGCAGACCATATCAAGAAAAAAGCCTCAGAACACAAAGGGTTGAAACCAGGAAAGCATACCCTGAAGGTTTGGATGGTTGATCCGGGCGTGGTTTTCCAAAAGTTCGTGATTGATGCCGGCGGATTAAAACCAAGCTACCTCGGACCCCCGGAAAGCGTATATGTTGAAGGTGGGGAATAGAAATAATCGCCTAAACTGGCTGGTCAGCGATGAAGTTACCGCAATGTCCGGTGGAATTGCGGCTATTAAGGCCAGCCAGTGGGCTTGGTGATATGGGGTTGTTATATGCAATTCGGCTTTTAGTTCTTAAAAAAAACAGGAGGAACTTAATATGTTGAAAGAACTATTTTCAAAACAGAAGAATAAAAAAAGCTCTGAAGTAACAGTTTTAGAAAATATTGATTTAATTGATGGTTTAAGTGATGAAGTTAAAAAGGGTATGACTATTATCGTAGAAGATGGGTTTATTACTAACATTGGAAAGGAAAATGACCTAACTATACCTCAAAATGCTAATATATTAGACTTTTCTGACAAAATAGTTATTCCAGGATTAATTGATTGCCATCTTCATCTTTTACAATCAGGGGTGGATGATTTCATGAAGCCATATGCCGAAAGAATAACTACAAAATTAAAAAGAAACTCTTACATCACAATAAAATCTGGAGTTACTACTGTTAGAAATATGCCTGGAGGTTCAGGCTATAAGATTTTTAAATTTAAAAAGAAAGTTAATCAAAGCAAAGTATTAGGACCGAGAATTATAGCATCTGGTCCTGCATTAGCTCCATCTTATGGATATTTTAGTTTGAAAAGATTTTTTCCTGCTAATCGTATAATAATAGCTATTCTTAGTCGTATTTTTGGTGCACATGGGTTGGCAATAGATGTTGATAGTCAGGAAGAAGCAGTTAGAGCAGTTAAAAAAATAAAAAAAGAAGGTGCAGATTTTATAAAGACTGTTACTCCAGGTGCACATATGAGCTTTGCCGAAAAAGATGATGAACTTAAAGAAGAATTGTTAAAAAAAGGAATAAAATTAGAAACAATTGAAGCTAGTATGAAACCAGAAGTGTTAAAAACAATAGTAGATGAAGCACATAATCTCAATTTAAAGGTTGCTGCCCATACTATTTGTTTTACAGAAGGTTTTAAAATAGCAGTGCAAGCAGGAGTAGATAGTATAGAACATACTCCACTTGGTTTAATAGATAATGAAACTTTTGAGGTGATGAAAAGAAATAAAATATATTGGGTACCTACTGGATATTGTTTTTATAATTGGGCAAATCTTATAGATAATCCAGAGCAATATGATAGTGATAAAATGAAAGAATTAATTCCTGAACCTTTTCACTCATTAGGTAAAAAATCTTTAGAAAAGGTTAGAGAAGAAATAAAATCAGGAGAAAACCTTATTTGGAGTAAATTTTATTCTGAAATGCTACCTTTTAAAGAAAAATATTTTCCTAATAATTTTAGACTTGCTTTAGAAAAAGGGATAAAAATTGTAGCAGGAGTTGATGGTGGAGCTAGTGGAGCAGGATATGTTCCGCATGGACAATTATATAAAGAGCTGGAGCTTTTTGTGGAGCATGGGATGAGTGAATTTGAAGCTATTCAAACAGCAACTAAGAATGCAGCTGAACTTTTAGGAGTAGAAAAAGAACTTGGTAGTATTGAAGTAGGTAAAATTGCAGATTTTGTAATATTAGATGCTAATCCTCTTGAAAATATATCAAATGTAAAGAATATCAATAGTGTAATAAAAGAAGGTGTTTTAGTTTATAATCAAGGAAAATAGTTGAAAGGCAAGCCGAACTGCACATAACAATATAGGAATTAAGGCTCAGTTGAGCCAAAAAAAGAGGCAGTTAGCTGAAA
>CAZZBU010000182.1:0-6275 GCA_964652315.1 uncultured Bacteroidales bacterium | reverse complement strand
GATTGGTTTCTGACCGGTCTCATTTGCCCCGAAAGTAAGCAACCCAAAGCTAACATGGTTTCCATTGTCATTCCCTCCCCTTGCAGGATTAATCCAGCTCTATGCGCAGTTAATCCTAACCAAAGCATCCTTTACGGCGTAATTTTATCTATAAATAAACCCGCAGCGGAAAAGCCAAAATCCTGATAACTTGGACAGGCAGAAAAATTCAGACTTCAGATAACCAATATTGTTGTTCGGACAATAAAACAGGCTGTTCGTCCCAACTCACTTTGAAAATCTTCTGATCATGACCAACTTTACATAAGATGCTCCGCCCGTAATCTGATTGCATAGACATTCAGAACCTGGAGGTGAAAATGAGAATTTTTACAGAGATAATGAAAAAAGATATAAAAGAGTCGAAACAAATAAAAACAATGACACTTATGAAATATCTGATTCTGGCTATTGGGTTGGTGGCCCTGTCGCTTAGCCTATCGTTTTCGCAACAAACAAGCGATCAACGCATACCATTGATCGGTTCACAGGCACCGGCATTCAAAAGTTCATCAACCAAAGGGCCTGTTTCTTTCCCCGAAGACTTTGGCAAAAGCTGGAAAATACTTTTTGCCCACCCGCGTGATTTTACACCCGTATGCTCATCAGAAATATTGGAACTTGCCCACCGCCAGGATGACTTTAAAGAGCTGGGTGCACAACTGTTGGTGATCTCTGTAGATAGGATGGCCTCCCATAAAAGCTGGAAAGCAGAATTGGAATCTATTCCCTACAAAGGTCGCAACCCGGTTAAAATTGACTTTCCTTTTGTGGTAGACAGTGCCGCCGTGATCTCCCACAGCTATGGCATGATCGATCCAAAAACCGGCAGCGGACAAAGTATCAGGGGGGTGTTTTTTGTCGATCCTGATAACGAGATCAGGGCTTTTCAGTTTTATCCCAATGAAGTTGGCCGAAACTCAGATGAAATCCTAAGGACATTGAAGGCGCTGCAGTCCCAACGCAGCCGCGATAATATTGTAATACCATCCGACTGGCAGCCGGGCGATGATGTGATGATACCCATTCTCACCAAAGAAGATAAGGAAGAATTGCAAACCCCGGAATCAAAGATCCACTATATCAACTGGTATATGATTTTCAGGAAACCAGATTAACAGATTAATTCTTGCCTGCCCACTTTTTCGTTACCGCATTAATGATAATCAGATGAAACCCTTAAAATACATTTTCCTTTCCATAATTATTATCGTGTGCTTCAGTCATTTTTCTGAAGCCCAGGAAGGGAATGCACGTATCAGTGGGGTGATTTTAAACCCTGATAATCATCCGGCTATGTATTCAACAGTTATTCTGCTCAATGAAGACTCCATACTCATAAAGGGTGCATTCAGCCAGGAGGACGGGTCGTTTGTAATTGAAAAAATAGCACCGGGAAAATATTTTGTGTTTATCCGGAATATCGAGTTTAAGCACTGGATCTCTGACACGTTGAAACTGAATAAGGATGAGAATATGGTAATGGATACTATCCATCTCGAATATGGCACAAGTGAATTGCAGGAGGTAGTCATAACTGCTGAAAGACCCTTTGCAGAAATGAAGGTGGACAGGATGGTGATTAATGTTGGCAATGTTACAAATGCCGGCAGCAATGCACTTGAAGTGCTGGAACGATCGCCCGGGATTATTATTAACCGGTTTTCCAAAACCATATCCATGTTTGGCAAAGAAGGAGTGATCGTTATGATCAATGGAAAAATATCCAGGATGTCGTCAGATGCAGTTGTAGATATGCTGGAGGGGATGAATGTAGCTAATGTTGAAAGTATAGAATTGATCCATACACCTCCGGCTAAATTTGAAGCTGAAGGGAATGCAGGTATCATCAATATTGTATTGAAAAGCAACCCTTCTGATGGTTTAAATGGAACGTATTCAATAAATGGCGGAAGGGGTTTAGATAATAAATATGGGGGCGGCGTTAATTTAAATTACCGAAAAGGCATGATGAACATTTATGGTGGATATGATTACAATTACGATTTAAATCCACAAGTATTTACCAATTATAGGGGAGTCAACCAGGGTTTTGACTTTCTCGAAACAGAAACCTTTAGTGACCGGCCATATACACCTACCACTGTTCAAAACGCCAGGATAGGGGTTGACTTGCAGCTATCTGAAAATACTGTTCTGGGTGTTTTGGGTAGTTTTTTTGATCGCCATTGGTATATGGAAGCGGTAAATACTACAACAGTAAGCAGAAATGGAATGATAGAGACAAGCCTGAGAATGCCCAACTCAGAAACGAATCACAACAGGTCTGTTTCAGGTAATATCAACCTTAATCAAAAGTTTTCAGAAAATCATACCATTAATATGGATGCCGATTTTATTCGTTATGAAATGAATAACCCCAGCAATTACGGCATAAATCAAGCCGATAATTCAGGAAAATTTATACCTCAGTACAATTTAAGGATTGGTAAGAAAACCCCAATAAATATTGGTGTTTTAACTCTGGATTATACTTATAATGCCAGCGACAAAATTATACTTGAGGCAGGTGCAAAATACACCCTGATGGGGTTTGACAATGATTTTAAAGTGGATAGCTTGCCATTTGGTGGAGCCTGGATGGAGATGCCGGGGTACACTTCGGAATCATATCTCGATGAGAATATCCTGGGGTCTTATATATCCCTATCAGTCAGTCCCAATAATAAAACTGACATCAAAGCCGGTCTTCGTTACGAGTATACAAACTCCAACCTGGGTTCTGTTGTTCAGCCAGATATTGTCGACAGGCATTACGGCTCATGGTTTCCAAGCTTTTTTATTACACGGCGGATATCGGATTCACAAAACCTTAATTTCTCCTATTCAAGGCGTATAACCAGACCCCAGATATCCCAGCTGGCCCCATTTTATATTTTCACTGATCCTTATACGGTTTTAACGGGTAATTCTGCATTGCAACCCGCAATTGTAGATGCTGCCAGGCTCGACTATGGATTCAAAACCTGGAGAATTGCGGTTTCTTATGGTTCAGAAAAAGGATCAATGAGTTGGGTTCCGGTTATTGATCCGGAAAGGAATCAACAGGTGAACACCATACATAATATGAATTATTCGAGGGTACTAAATCTAAACCTATATATGCCTCTTAAAATAACAAGCTGGTGGGAAGTTATCAATAACGTTTTTGCCAATAATACGCTTACCAGTCTGACCCTTGAAGAAAACGATATACAGACGCGAGGCAACAATTACGGATTTAATAGTTCCAGCACATTTAAACTTCCTGAAGGGTTTATCCTGGAGTTGACCGGAAATTACAATTCACCCCGTAACTGGGGAGTAATTAGCTGGAATGCCACGGGTGATATTCATTTCGGAGTTCAGAAGGAGCTGAGCAGTAACTGGGGCAAACTGCGTTTTAATGTTTCCAATATTTTGCAAACCGGCAATTGGCACGGAACTACGCGCCAGCCCGATAATAATCTTATGGTCGACCTTTCATTCCGTTTTTCCGAAAGAGTTTTTATGCTTGCATGGTCCAACACTTTTGGAAGCGATAAGGTAAAAGCAGCAAGAAGCAGGAAAACAGGAGCTTCAGAAGAGCGACAAAGGTTATAAAAGTTAATAACTAAATGAATCGGAAATAATACTACTTGAATACGATGAAGAAATTAAATTATGCCAGTATAATTCTCATAGTTCTGCTATGTTTAAGTCTGCCAGCAATCGGGCAGCAAAATCAGTCTAAAATTACCGGCTACGTTTATAACCCCGAAAATCAGCCTGCCATGTACTCCACTGTAGTGATGCTGAACGAGGATTCGGTCCTGGTTAAGGGGGCATTCAGCCAGGAGGATGGCTCATTTGTGCTGGAGAATATATCATCAGGAAATTATTTTGTGCAGATCCGGAATATTGAATTCCAAACATACCTTTCCGATCTTATGAATGTTGAACCTGACCAGGTGATAGAGCTTGAACCCATTTTTCTTTCTCCGGCTGTAAATCAACTGGGAGAAGTTGTAGTTACCGCCGACAAAACCCTGGTAGAAATTCATCCCGATAAAATGGTGTACAATGTATCGGCCAGTGCCAATGCTTCGGGTAGCAACGGCCTTGAACTGCTGGGGAAAGCTCCCGGAGTAACGGTGGATATGGACAACAACATCAACCTGCAAGGCAAATCGGGGGTGCAAATCTATATAAATGGCCGACCTTCGCGCCTTTCGGGTGCCGATCTTGCCAATATGCTGGAAGGAATGCGCTCTGACAATATTGAATCCATTGAGATCATTACCAATCCCTCAGCAAAATATGATGCAGAAGGTACAGCCGGAATCATCAATATTATAATGAAGAAAAATATGCACACAGGTTTTAACGGAAACCTGGTTTCAAGCTATTCGATAGGGAATCATGGACGAGGCAATCTTGGAACAACGCTGAATTACAATGCAGGAAAATTAGCCTTCAATGCCAATATATCCGTTACAGATTCAGAGTTTCAGGATGATTTTAAAGTTATAACCGAGCAAAGTGTGTATATACTTGATAATGTCACAGATGGATTGTATTACAGGAGGGGATATAATTTTTCCAGTGGGATGACCTATACAATCAACGAAAAAAACTCCATAAGCCTCGATGGCAGGATGTTTATTACAGACAGAAGCGGCCTGTCGGTAAATAATACAGGAATACTTGATGCTGAAAGCACTACACCGATTGAATTTCTGTTTGCTCAAACCATCGAAAAGGATCCCTCAGAAAACTATATGCTCATTTTCAACTACCGCTTTATTCCCGGCAATACATCAAGTATTTCAACAGATATCAGCTTTGGCAGGTATGGCATAGTGGGCGATACTGAGCAGCCCAACACATATTATGATCAGGCGAAGGATAATATTATCAGGTCATTCAACAGCCGCTACGACACCGGGACTTCCATAGATATTTTGTCAGCCATGCTTGACTATGAAAAGAAATTCGGTTTTCTAACTTTTTCTACCGGGGCCAAGTATTCTTTTATACGCACTGACAATAGCCTGGATTTTTTCAATTTCACCGACGGAGTTCCGGTTTTTGATATTACCCGCAGCAATGACTTTTCCTATGAAGAAAATGTGGCAGCATTTTATTTTATGATGAGTGCTACCCCCAATCAATATCTTTCGCTGAATGCAGGCATAAGGATGGAAAACACTACATCCCTGGGTGTTCTGGAGAGTGAAATCCCCACTGATGATGACAGGGTGGGCCGAAACTATAATGATTTCTTTCCCAACATCGGCATATCCTACGACAATCAGAAAAACAGTGTGATAAGCGCAAGTATTGGCCGGCGGGTCAACCGGCCCAACTATCAATCCTTAAACCCCTTTGAATACAAAATGAGCGAGCTCCAGTCATGGAAAGGCAATCCTTTTCTTCAGCCCAATTATATTACCAATTACCAGGTATCGTATTCCTGGAAAAGAAGGCTTGTCATATCCAATACCTATAGCATAACGCGCGATTTTTTTGCCAACATATTCATTACTGAGGGAGACCGGGGCAGTATTCTTACCCCCCGCAACATGGATAAGGTAACCAACAATGGATTGTCAATTACTTATCCAGTGCAGGCCCTCGAATGGTGGCAGTTCAATACCTTTTTCAATTACAATTTTGAAACTTACAAGGGCGATCTGCAGGGAACCGTAATTGATCTTACCGTTAGCAAATATAATTTTCGTGTGCAAAATATGCTCAAACTCCCCGGTGCTATAAATCTTGAACTTACATACTATGTTTACAGCCCCTGGATATGGCGAGGATCAGTTGAAGTAGAAGGAAATCATGGCATGGAGGTCGGAGTAAGAAAAGCGTTTTTGAACAGGTCGCTGATCCTGCAACTGACCGGCAATGATATCTTCAGAACAAACAGTGATTATTTTTATCAAAGCAATTATGGTGGCATTGTTACGGATGGTGTGAGAACATTTGACAACCAGCGCTTCGGGTTCAGTTTAACCTGGAACTTTGGCAATGAGCAGGCCAAAGCACGTCAAAGAAACCGGTCGGCCATAGACGAGGAGATGAGGCGCATATCTGATTAGACTAATGAACAAGGTCTTTGTAATGCTCTTACCGCACAGGCCGATGATAAACGAGGCTGTCTCACAAGTGTTTTCTGCTCATTGTGTCTGCAGAAACGACTCCTGAATAAAGTTTACCGCTTCCGCAAGCTCAGTGTCCAGGTTAATAAC
>CAZZBU010000181.1:0-6328 GCA_964652315.1 uncultured Bacteroidales bacterium | reverse complement strand
CGGCACCAATTGCCAACTTGTTTCTGGACATTTTCTTCTTTCCAGTGTCCAACAATTACTTTACGGTTTTTACGCATCCGGGCATTAATAAAACCATATTCCCGCCCTCCATGAGCACTTTGGTGGAGGTTCATATAATCCATATCGATTTCGCTCCATGGTAAATCGCGGTTAAACTGGGTATGCAGGTGCATGTATGGTTTGTTCAATATTTTTAAGCCTGCAATCCACATTTTAGCCGGCGAGAAAGTATGCATCCATGTGATGACACCAATGCAGTTACTATCAGAGTTGGCCTGCACACAAATGTCCAGGATTTCATCCGGTGTTTTAACTACAGGTTTAAACACTATTTCTACAGGAATTTTACCACCCTTGTTTAAACCCTCAACAATGATTTTTGAATCTTCATCAACCTGTTTGAGTGTTTCAGGTCCGTATAGATGCTGGCTGCCGGTAATGAACCAGACTTTGTATTTTTCAAATGCTTTCATAATTCTCTTTTTTTTAAATTTCAAAATGATACCCTTTACTTAACAGATAATCGTATTTTTCTTTATCAAACTGGTACAAATAGGCTCCTCGGCGGGAGTTTTCCTTATCTTTTTCATCGAGTTTTTGCAGGACATTCATAGATAATATTTTTTTTCTAAAATTTCGCTTATCATATTTCTGCAGGTTAATGGCTTCATAAAGGTTTTGAAGCTGTGGGATGGTAAATTTTTCAGGAAGAAGCTCAAAACCGATGGGCTGTGTTTTCGATCTTCGCATGAGTCTTTTATGCGCCTTTTCAACCATTTGGTTATGATCAAAAACCAATTTTGGGACCTTATCAAAATCAAACCACCGGGCATTGTGTCTCTGACCTACCTCTTCTTTGTATCGCTCCTGATGGATAAGAGAATAATAGGCAACTGAGATTACCCTTTGTCCGGGATCACGATGTACTTCTCCATAAGTATACAATTGTTCCAGGAAAACGTTTTGAAGCCCTGTAAGTTTTGTCAGGATGCGTTGAGCAGCATCATCAAGGCTTTCTTTTTTACGTAAAAATCCCCCCATCAGGGACCATTCACCCTGATGAGGTTCAAAATTCCGTTTTATCAAGAGCAAGCGTAATTTTTCGTTATCAAATCCTAAAATTATGCAGTCTATCGCCAGATAAAATGTTTCCTGTTCCTTGTAAAAATTTGTTATCATATAACCATCCGGCCCTTACCAGAAATAAATATAAAACCCAATAATAACCGTCAGGATGATAATTGTATGGATGACATCCCATTTGTTCCAGCTTGCCCTTGTTTCGGCTTTATGTGCTTCAGTAGCAGAACCAAAGGTTAAGCCGACCAGTCTTTCTCTAGGTAATGGTTTTGTGAAATACGAAACCACAAAAATAACCATTAGACAAAGGCCAAACAGATATATTTCGTAGTGCAACCAATTATGGACAAGGAATATTTTATACACAAGGCCTTCCGGGTTGATGCTGTCTTCAAACACAGTAAGTCCTAAACGGGTCATACCCAGGATAAAGCCGGTTGCCAGTCCTGCGAAACCAGCGGCTGGTGTCGCTCTTTTCCAGAATACGCCAAGAAGGAATACAGAAGCAATACCCGGAGCCAGCAATGATTGAACATCCTGCAGGTATTCATATAAAACACTGCCAATGGATTTCATGACCGGTATCCAGAGTATCCCAAGCACTACAACAACTATTGTGGCAATACGCCCCACAAATACCAGATGTTTTTCACTCGATTCGGGTTTGAACCGTTTATAAAAATCCACTGTAAACAGCATGGCTGAAGAGTTGAATAAGGATGCCAGCGAGCTCATAAGTGCTGCTACCAATCCACCTACTACCACGCCTTTAAGACCCACCGGAAGCAGGGTTGAAACGAGCACGGCAAAGGCTTCGTCAGAATTGGATAAATTGAGCATGCCTTTTTGGTTCATGGCAAAAGCAATCATACCCGGGATAAGGAAAATAAATACCGGCAACAGTTTCAGATAAGCACCAAAGATGGCTCCACGTCGTGCCTGTGTTTGATCCCTTCCTGATAGGACCCGCTGCACGATATACTGGTCGGTACACCAGTACCAGAATCCGATAATGGCCGATCCCAGAATCACCCCAGTCCATGGAAATTCCGGATCATGGTGGGAACGAATCAAACTGGCCATCGAATCTCCAAGTGGCGTAGTTGCCGCCCGGGTAATGTCCATGAGTTCGCCCCAGCCTCCCAGCTTCACGAGGCCAACAACCACAATGGCAATACTGCCTAATAGCAATACTGGTGTTTGCAGTACCGAGGTGTACAGAACTGCCTTCATACCGCCTATGACAGTATAAATGGCGGTAATTATCACAAGTCCAACGGCTCCAATCCAAAAGAAATCAATGCCCCAGAGTTCATCGATTCCAAAAACTGATTTAAATACAATCCCTCCGGCATACACGGTTACTGCAACTTTAGTAAGAACATAACTCACCAGGGAGATAATTGAAAGAAACGTGCGGGAGGCGGGATTAAACCGGCGCTCCAGGAACTCAGGCATGGTAAATACCTTACTCCGGGCATAAAACGGAACAAAGACCCATCCAAGTATCAGGATAAGCCATCCGTGCATTTCCCAGTGAGCCATGGCCATGCCGCTCTCAGCACCCGCTCCGGCAAGTCCCACCAGGTGCTCGGAACCAATGTTTGACGCAAAAATGGAAGCTCCTATTGCTATCCATCCGGCATTTCGACCAGCTAAAAAATAATCGGTAGATGTCTCTTCTTTTTGGCGTATTACCCACCAGACGACCCCAATCAACAGGACAAAAAAGAGTCCGAGTACAATCCAATCAAGTGTTAACATAGTTAGATTTTTTAAGGTTTATTCATAAGTGTAAAAATAACACTTATGTTAAAAAATCAAAATTTTTATTTATTATTTAGATTTATTCTTTTTTATGAAAGCCACCAACGATTATGATCCCTTAAAAACCGACTTTACAGGATTTTTAGGTCCAGGAGTTTTTTGGGTAATATGGCGGATTGTTTGAAATCAATAACTGGAAATATGTTTTGGTATGGATAATCATGCTCACTTTTCTGTTGATTAGGTCAGGTTAAGGAAGTATTAATAATTGTTAAAACCATAATTATTTGTAAACCCCTGGCCTAAATTTTGTAATTAGGTAGACAGTATTATTGCATTTAAGGAGGATGCGTTATGAAAACGAACAATATAAGCCGTCTGAAAGGGCGATGGTTATTGGTTTGGGGTGTTTTTATGACACTTGTGATGTTATTTGTGGGCCCGGTAGATGCACAGTATTTTGGAAAAAACAAACCAGGCTATGAGGTGTTTGATTTTGATGTATATCAGACCCCGAATTTTGAATTATATCATTACTTCACAGACACGAACCAGGTTATTGACCTGGCAAAAGCCTCGGAACAATGGTATGCCATGCACTATACCATTTTTCAGGATACCTTCCTGAAGAAAAACCCTATGATTTTTTATCAGGATCATGCTGATTTTCAGCAAACAAATACCACGTTCAGTAACATCAGTGTTGGAACCGGCGGGTTTACCGAAGGACTGAAAAACCGTGTGGTAATGCCAATGGCGCCTACCAGAGGGCAAACCGACCATGTACTGGGGCACGAAATGGTCCACGCCTTTCAGTATAACATGTTTATTAACGACAGTACACTTGGCTTGCGTAACATGCAACAAGTGCCCCTTTGGATGATAGAAGGCATGGCAGAATACCTTTCTATCGGAAGCCATGCTACACAAACTTCCATGTGGATGCGCGATGCCGTTCTTAATGATGCCTTTCCAACATTGGAAGAGATGACCCGCAACCCATACAAATATAATCCTTATCGATACGGTCATGCGTTCTGGGCTTTTGTTGGTAAGATGTGGGGCGATTCCATTATAAAACCCCTTTTAATTGCAACAGCCAAAACAGGGCTGAATGCCGCCCTTGATTCCCTTGTTGGGTTTAATGCTGAAAGTGTGGGAAATATGTGGAAGATGGCCACTTTATCTTATTATAAATCGCTGATGGGCGACACTGTGGATGTACCCGTAGGTAAAAAACTGCTTTTTGACGAAAATGCAGGTAGAATGAATATTTCACCGGCAATTAGTCCTGATGGCAAATACGTTGCTTTTCTTTCAGAAAAAGATTTGTTCAGCATAGATCTTTACCTGGCAGATGCCAAAACCGGAAAAATATTAAAGAAGTTGTCATCCACCATTCATGAAAGCGAGATTGATGCCTTTAATTATATTGAGTCATCCGGCACCTGGTCTCCTGACAACCAAGAGTTTGCCTTTGTTGTTTTTAGTAAAGGCCGGAATCAACTGGCGCTGGTTGACGTGAAAAAAGGAAAAATAAAACGAAATATTTCCTTTGATGAGCTGCAATCCTTAAGCAACCCTAACTGGTCACCAGATGGCAAGAGCATTGTTTTTTCCGGGATGAAAAACGGAAATAGCAATATTTACCTTTATGAGCTTGAATCAGAAAAGCTTATTCAACTTACCGACAATCCATATTCCAATATCCAGCCATGGTGGTCACCCGATGGCGGATCCATTGTTTTTGTTACTGACAGGCCGCAACATGGCCAAAATGGCAAATCCACAGATAAATTTACTTTAAATCTTGCAATATTTGATTTGAATGAGAACTCTACCAGGGTGTTGGATATTTTTCCCGGATCAGATAACCTTAATCCGGTGTTTGATTCCGCCGGGCATTCTATTTACTTCTTATCGGATCGGGATGGTTTTAGAAATTTGTACAATGTGGACCTGAATACCGGCAAGGTGTATCAATTGACCAGTTATTTGACCGGCATCAGTGGCATCACCATGCTTTCTCCTGCGCTGAGCATCTCAAAGGACAACCATCTGACCTATTCGCATTATTATAATCAGAATTTCAGCATTTATCGGGCGCCCGACACATTATTCCGGTGGGAGGAAGTTGATCCCCTGGCAGTGGATATGATCGCTTCTGAATTACCACCCAGGCAGCACCGGAAAGAAAATATTGTGGACCGGCAGTTGGCTGTAAGGCCACGGGTTGCAATGACCCCTCAGGAAAAATTCAAACCAGTACCATACCGGCCAAAATTCAAACTGGATTATATTTCCAACTCAGGAATTGGGTTCGGTACTTCGCGATTTGGTACGGCCATGGCCGGAAGCGTCAGTGCTATTTTCAGCGATGTGGTTGGCGATAACACCATTTTTAGCTCCCTGTCACTAAACGGCGAAATCTATGATTTTGGCGGACAGGCAACCTATTTTAACCAGAAAAGACGCATAAACTGGGGGGCATCTGTATCGCATATTCCATACCGTTACGGGTATTATTCTTATGAGTTGGATACCCTCACCGTCAATGAAGAAGAAGTTTTAGCGGATAACTACGCATTGCATCTTATCCGCTTGTTTGAGACAAGGGCATCGTTGTTTACTTTTTTTCCGATTTCCACCACCAGAAGAATCGAAGCCGGAGTTGCTTATGCCCGGTATAATTACCGGATCGATAAGTATAATAACTATTACGATGCCCTGGGAATACAGTTTGGGGCAAACAGGGAAAAACTGCCTTCTCCGGACGGATTTAGCCTTTGGCATACGGATGTAGCGTATGTTTTTGATAATTCCTACTTTGGGATAACCTCCCCGCTTGAAGGGAGACGAGCCAGGTATTCTGTTGAGAAAAACTTCGGCCGCTATACTCATTACACTACCCTGTTTGATTTTCGGAAATATTTCTTTTTTAAACCGGTGGGCTTTGCATTCAGGTTTTATAACTATTCCCGCTGGAATTTTAATGATCCGGAAAGCAGGCTCACGCCCCTTTATGTGGGTTATCCCTGGTTGGTCCGTGGGTACGATAATGTTTCTTATCAAAGTGAGCAGTCATTTAGCAAAGGCGATGTAGCCATTAGCCAGCTTACCGGTACACACATGCAGGTGGTTAATGCCGAAATCCGCATACCGTTTACCGGACCCAAACGCCTGTCCCTGATCAGCTCCAAATGGCTGTTGACCGATCTTGCCTTCTTTTTTGATGCCGGTCTGGCATGGGATAAACAACATCAGCCGGAATTTAAATGGCGCTCTACATCCATCAATGACCGCATACCTGTGTTTAGTGCCGGCGGTTCGCTCAGAATAAACATGTTTGGGTACCTGGTGATTGAGCCGTATTATGCTTTTCCATTTCAGCGGGCAGACATCAAAAATGGTGTGTTTGGCATCAATTTCACCCCGGGTTGGTAGTCCGCAGATTCTACAT
>CAZZBU010000180.1:4653-6389 GCA_964652315.1 uncultured Bacteroidales bacterium | reverse complement strand
TTAAAAGCTACAGCAACTCCGATACCAGCAGAGAATAAGAAAGTAGCAGCTGTGGTCAAAAATCTGATGCGCCGTTTTTGTTGTACCTGCAGGACGGTACCGGCACCTATAAAACTAATACCTATAACTATCGCTTGCAGAATACGTGTAGGATCAAAACGGATTAATTCTTCAAAGCCCAGATTTAAAAAATATTTAACCGACATCTCACCTAAAATAACTAACAAAGCGGTTGAGCCTCCGACAATCATATTGGTACGAATGCCTGCAGGCTTTTTTTCTTTTTCACGTTCAAGACCAATCAAACCCGATAAGAAGGCGGCTAAAGCCACATGCAATAAAGCAGAAAGTTGATGAGAAATATCCATAGTTATAAGTTTAAAAAAACCTTTCAGCAGAAGTGCTGAAAGGTTTATATTGTTTGTTAATAGTAAAAAAGGCATCATTCGGTCTTAAAAACAATAACGGCTTCAGGTGATAACACCCGAAAGGTAAACGAATGTGTAAAATACAGTTTAACGGATTTTGTATTATGTGTATCATAACCAATACTAACATCCTGTCCCAAGGTTAATTCAAAATCCTTACCACGGTTAGAAATCAGAAAAGAATCTTTAATGTAATGGTCAATGATGATTTTACCCCCAATGATTTCTTCAATTTGTTTTATCACCGGATAACCAGCAGAAATACTCACCATATTATACCATAGATCGTCCTTTAATACCAGGCTGTACGGTCCTTCAACAGAGTGCTTACCAAACACATTTACCTGATCGACAACAGCTTTTAGGATGCTGTCAGGATCTGTGGGCATATTTGCTATTTTGTGTTCGCTTGAGTCAGCCAACCCTTCAATGCCGGCCTCCTTGAAGCCATAATATACCGCATGCTCCTCAAATTCAGCAACCTGCCTTGCGGCCTTTTCCAGGGGTTCCAAATCAAGGTCTTTAGCACCACGTTCGGAATTATCAAGCTCCCACAAATTAAGTTCAAAGGGTTTACGCACCTCAATCAGTGGTTTTACTTCACGCACGCCATAATTTACACCTGTGGGTTTCTGATTCCCGGGCGTCACCAGGCGTCCTGTGGAAACTGCGCCAAAGTCCAGTCCCAGAGGCCCTTCAATATCAACAAATTTCCGGTGTGAAAAAGAATTTTTAAATATGTCATCGGCCTGTTCACCTATCTCTTTCCAGGCGGCATCGGTAACAGGTGCTATCGTTTTTTTTAAAATGTTCATAATTCGCATATTTTTATATTTATAACTATATCCTTAGTCGTCTTCAATGGATGTAATTTCTTTGTCTGTAAACAAATATGTTTTCATGTGTTTATCCCATCCTGCCATGTTGCGCCTTAACCACTCAAGTGCCATACAGGCATGTTCCATTTCCTCATCCCGGTTATGTTCCAGAATTTTTTTCAGTTGCTGATCAGAGGTTGCATCCACACGTTGTTGGTACCAATCTACTGCCTCAATCTCTTCCCTTAACGAATGTAGCGCTCGTACATAATCTCTGGTCGATGTGGTTAGCTCATTGGTAGGTTCATGATAATCAGACATAATAGTATATTTAAAATGTTAAAAATTTAAATGTAATATACCCTGAGATAAAAATATTATACCATTTTATTGCTTCATTTTTTTTATCAACCTGACAAGAATAAATATCAGAACGGCAATGACAACCAAAACCAATATTACCCCTGTCCAAACTCCCGCCTCAAAAATA
>CAZZBU010000180.1:0-4553 GCA_964652315.1 uncultured Bacteroidales bacterium | reverse complement strand
AGAATAAATATGTAACCATCAGATTTTAAGCTTATTGTTAAATGGACAGAACTTCCGGTTATTTTATGGTGCGCACGAGTATGCAAAACAAAAAACGTGTAGAAAAAATGCCACAAATGTAGTGCTATGCCTACAAGAGCTTAACCGATAAAATATTTTATTTAAAGAATCAAAAAATTAACCCCGTCATCATACAGCTTATTATCCAAAATAATAACAAGGAGGCACTTTCTTGGCATGGTATTTCATCCTTTATCAGCCAGTATTAACCACAAAAAAGTAGAAAACTATGAAAAGTGATTTACCAGCATTAGGTTACACGTACGACGCATTAGAGCCTTACATTGATGAACAAACCATGAAGATTCATCATACAAAGCACCATGCAAAGTATATTGATAAGTTTAATAGCGCTATCGAAGGTACTGCCCTAGAGGATCAGACATTTGAAGAGATATTCAAAAACATGTCGAAACATCCAGCAGCAGTAGCCCACAATGGAGGTCAGGCATATAATCATTCCATGTTTTGGAAGATTATCACCCCCAAGAGAAATACGACACCTGAAGGCAGGATTGCTGATATGATTGCCAGCTCATTCGGTACGTTTGATACCTTTAAAGAAAAATTTACCGAGGCAGCTACAACACAGTTTGGTTCGGGTTGGGCCTGGTTGGTTCAGCAGGACAACGACAAACTTGTGGTTTGTTCCACCTCAAACCATGTGAATCCGCTGATGGATATTGCCGATGTAAAGGGACAACCTATTGTTTGCCTTGATGTATGGGAACATGCATACTACCTGAAATACCAAAACAAACGACCGGAATTTGTTGAAGCATTTTGGCATATTGTGGATTGGAAAGAAGCTGAAAAATTTCTTAAATAATTAAAATTTCTTTCAAATGAAAGTGTTATCCGTTACCATTAATCCGGTACTCGACAAAAGCACACAGGCCAATTTGATTCAAACAGGAAAAAAAATCCGGTGCGAAAAGCCCCGGTATGAACCCGGCGGCGGGGGTATTAACGTATCACGGGCCATGAAATACCTTTGCTGTGATTCCACAGCCTGCTTTTTAACAGGAGGTAATACCGGCAAACGGTTGACTCAGTTACTCGAACAGGAAAAAATTCAGTGTTTACCGGTTGAATCAGCCACAGAAACCCGTGAAAATTTAATGGTTCTGGATAAAACCACCGGGGAACAATACCGTTTCGGGATGCCGGGGCCCGAAATTCCCGAAAAAGAATGGCAGGCAGTTATCAATGTAATAAAAAAAAATCTGGATGGTTATGACTATCTGGTTGCTAGTGGTAGCCTGCCCCCGGGAGTTCCTGATGACTTTTATGCCCGGCTGGCTCGTATAACAAACCAAAAAAACATACGGATGGTGTTGGACACTTCGGGTGACCCCCTGAAGATAGCACTCGAACAGGAAGGTGTTCATATGATAAAACCCAACCTGGGCGAATTAGCCAGGTTATTGGATAAAAAAACCCTCTCCGGTATGGAACAGGAAGTAGCCGCTGAGGAAATCCTTGGTAAGGAACAATGTGAAATCCTGGTACTATCGCTGGGAGCACGCGGTGCTATGATAGCCATGACAAATCTTGAACATGAATACATTATTCCACCAACTGTGCCCGTTATTAGTGCAGTAGGTGCCGGTGATTCCATGGTAGCGGGTATTTTGACCGGGATTAAAAAGGGCATGCACCCCAACCAGGCCGTTCGCTACGGAGTAGCAGCCGGTACTGCCGCTACCATGACGCCCGGCAGCGCGTTATGCACCAAAGAAGATACGGACAGAATATTTGAATGGATGGCGCCGGATTAATCATAAGTACCAGAGCTTGTATTACTATTCCAATCTTTTTTCATAAACCCCATAAAAACATATGTGATGCAAAAAAATTATGATGCCTCGCAGTTTGAAGAGTTAAAACCAAAAGACACGCTATCAAAACTTTCAGTCGAGCCAGATAAGGGATTAACCAACAACGAGGCTTCTCAACGTCAAAAAAAATATGGGTTTAATGAAATTGAAGAAAAAGAAAATAATGCGTTATTACAGCTTTTAGGCCATTTTTGGGGGCCGATACCCTGGATGATTGAGGTGGCAGTAATTCTGAGCGCCATAGCGCAACGATGGGAAGATTTTTTTGTTATCCTTACCATGCTTCTTATAAACGGTGGTGTGGGATACTGGCACGAAAGCAAGGCCAGTAATGCTATTGAAGCCCTGAAAGAAAAACTGGCGCCTGATTCCAGGGTGCTAAGAAATGAACGGAAAAAAACCATCCCTGCTAAAGAACTGGTGCCGGGCGATATCATCATCCTGAAAATGGGCGATGTTGTTCCCTGCGATGCCAAATTGCTTGATGACGAAAACCTTACTGCCGATGAATCGGCCCTTACCGGGGAATCTTTACCGGTGGATAAAAATTCGGGCGATATGATGTACTCCGGAACCACGGTAAAACGTGGAGAAGCAAAAGCAGTTACTACTGCTACCGGCCGCAAAACTAAGTTTGCCCGCACCATAAAACTGGTGGCAAGCGCCGAAGAAAAATCACATTTTCAAAAAGCTGTATTGCGCATTGGCTACTTCTTAATAGCCGTTACCGGAGTGCTTGTGGCAGGCATCATTATTACCGGGATCATACGTGAAGAAAAACTGATGGACGTGCTGCTTTTTGCCCTGGTAGTGACCATTGCCGGGATTCCTCAGGCCCTTCCGGCTGTATTATCAGTTACCATGACCATTGGTGCCAACCGGCTGGCCAGGAAAAAAGCCATCGTTTCACGGTTATCAGCCATGGAGGAGATGGCCGGGTTGCAGATCCTTTGTGCTGACAAAACAGGAACCCTGACTCAAAACAAACTCGAAGTGCAGGAACCTGTACTTCTTGAAGCCGAGGATCAACAGGATATCCTGTTGAGTGCGGCGCTGACTACCCAAAAAGATAATGATGATCCAATAGATATCTCCATCCTGGAAGCCTTTGACGATAATGAGGCTTTGAAAAAATACGAGATTACAGATTTCAAGCCTTTTGATCCGACACGCAAGCGGGCCGAAGCAACAGTGAAAAAAGACAATAAAGCATTTTCTGTAGCCAAAGGCGCCCCACAGGTGATTACCAAACTGGTTGAGGCGGAAGACAACTTCAGAAAAAAGATAGAAAACAAGGTAAATGAACTGGGGGATGCGGGCTACCGTTCTTTAGGTGTTGCTAAAAAAACAAATGGTAACTGGAAATACCTGGGACTTTTGCCCTTGCTTGATCCCCCAAGGGAAGATTCTGCTGATGTCGTTAAAAACGCCCAGGATCATGGCATAGACATACGAATGGTAACCGGCGACCATACGGCCATTGCCAAACAAGTAGCCGGGCAACTAAATATGAAGCAGAATATTATCCGCGTAGATGAATATTTTGGAGAAGGTGAAACAGATGAAGAAAAACATGAAGAAGCTTTTGAAAAAGCCAGCGGATTTGCTGAAGTAACACCCGAGCATAAATTTAAAATCATTAAAAAATTTCAGAGTAAGGATGCCATCGTCGGGATGACCGGGGACGGTGTAAATGATGCCCCGGCCCTCAAGCAGGCTGATGTAGGAATAGCCGTGAGCGATGCCACCGATGCAGCTCGTTCAGCTGCGGCGCTGGTACTTACAGCACCAGGACTTGGCGTAATCACTCAGGCTGTGGAAGAAGCACGCCGCATATTTGAACGCATGACCGGTTATGCAACTTTCCGTATTACCGAATCGTTGCGGGTATTGCTGTTTATGACCCTTTCCATTATCGTCTTTAAATTTTACCCGGTAACGCCCATCATGATCGTTTTACTGGCTATTCTGAATGATATCCCCATTATGACCATCGCCTTTGATAATGTACCAACTGCCCGAAAACCCGTACGATGGAACATGAAGCGGGTAATATCCATAGCCTCGGTACTCAGTATTGGCGGCGTAATCAGTTCGTTTTTGCTTTTCTGGTATATGATGCACCATCAGGGATGGGATGAAAACACCATCCAAACCATGATGTTTTTGAAACTGCTGGTGGCAGGTCACATGACCATCTTCCTTACGCGCAACGAAGGCTGGATGTGGGATAAACCCTACCCCAGCCTTGCACTCATTCTGGCACTGGAGGGAACCCAGATAATCGGCACGCTGGTAGCCGTATACGGCTGGTTGGTGCACCCCATTGGCTGGGCCAAAGCAGGCATCGTTTGGGGATATGCCATTGTCTGGATTTTGTTGTTGAATGGGGTTAAAGTAATCACTACCAAAGGCATTAATCCGGGGAGGAAGGACTAGAGAAACAATCGTTTCAATCCGGTTTTTCTGGTACCCGGGTTTTAAAGTTTATCAATTGATGTTTGCTTACAAATCCGCTTTTCACAATGGTTTTTTGCGAAGCAATATTGTCGATGGCACATCCACAGCTTGGTTTCAAATTATTTTTAAGCGCATAATTCCTCAGGTTCAAAATTATCTGTGCGCCATAGCTGCTCCCCCGTTGTGAAGGTT
>CAZZBU010000179.1:0-6460 GCA_964652315.1 uncultured Bacteroidales bacterium | reverse complement strand
CTCCACTCCTCCACCTCTCCACTCCCCATCACAAACAAGACAAAAATCATATCAATCAACAGGTTCACAATAATAAAAATCATTTTTTCTGAATCCCTGTCTTTCTAATTTTACATGTAGATAATCATATATATAAATATTGTAAAAAAGCGGCTGATTATGTCAAACGGATATTTCAATGTTCCCATACCTAAGAATGAGCCGGTGCAAGACTACCGGCCTGGTTCCAAAGAACGAGAAGAACTAAAAGCTGCGCTTAAAGATGCCCGCGCTGTAGTTAAAGATATTCCCATGATCATTAATGGGAAAGAAGTACGTTCGGATAAAAAAGTTGAGATTCGTCCCCCACATGATTTAAGCCATTTGCTTGGATTTTACTATCAGGGTGATGCCAGCCATGTTGAAGATGCCATTAATGCTGGTTTGTCAGCACGCAAACGTTGGGCGAATATGGCCTGGCAGGATCGTGCAGCCATCTTTCTGAAAGCTGCGGATTTACTGGCCGGGCCTTACCGCGCCAAAATCAATGCTGCAACCATGCTTTGTCAGTCAAAGACAGCATTTCAGGCCGAGATTGATTCAGCATGCGAATTGATTGATTTTCTGCGGTTCAATGTAGAGTTTATGACCCGCATTTACAAGATGCAGCCCGAGTCGCAGCAATATATCTGGAACCGTTCGGAATGGCGCCCGCTCGAAGGGTTTATTTTTGCGCTTACTCCGTTTAACTTTACAGCCATTGCCGGAAATCTGCCCACTGCACCTGCCATGATGGGGAATGTGGTTGTCTGGAAACCTTCCAAAACACAAATATACTCTGCCGCTGTCATTATGGAGGTGCTGCGTAAAGCCGGATTACCAGATGGTGTAATCAATATTATTTATAGCTCTGGTCCGGTCGCAGGTGATGTTATTTTCTCTCATCCAGAGTTTGCCGGCATCCACTTCACAGGTTCAACAGCTGTTTTCCAGGGCATCTGGGATACCATTGGTAAAAACATCAAACGATATAAAACTTATCCGCGCATTGTGGGTGAAACAGGAGGTAAGGACTTTGTGATGGTTCATCCATCTGCTGATTCGGATGAGGTTGCAACAGCACTAGTACGTGGCGCATTTGAGTTCCAGGGGCAAAAATGCTCGGCTGCATCACGCGCTTACATCCCACAAGGATTGTGGCCTGACGTGAAATCAAAACTTTTGGAAGACATTGCCTCAATTGATATGGGCAGCCCCGAGGATTTTAAAAATTTCGTTACAGCAGTTATTGATGAAGCCTCATTTGATAAAATTACCGGATACATCGATAATGCCAGAAAAGACAGCGATGCAAAGGTAATCGCAGGTGGAAATTACGATAAATCCAAAGGTTATTTCATTGAACCTACAGTGATTCTTACTTCAAACCCACAGTATATTACCATGCAGGAAGAGATATTCGGCCCGGTACTTACGCTTTATATATACGAAGATGATAAATTCTCAGAAACACTTGATTTGCTGGATGCTACCTCAATATATGCGTTGACAGGGGCGATTTTTGCCCAGGACAGATTCGCTATTGAAGAGGCTACTCAAAAGCTGGTGCACTCTGCCGGTAATTTTTATATTAATGATAAGCCTACCGGAGCTGTGGTAAATAATCAGCCGTTTGGTGGTTCAAGAGGTTCGGGTACAAACGATAAAGCCGGATCGATGATTAACCTGCTCCGTTGGGTTTCACCACGTTCCATTAAGGAAAACTTTGTACCTCCTAAAAATTACCGTTATCCGTATATGGAAGAAGAATAGAAAACGTTTATACAAAAAAATTAATTTAGCCTTATTAATATACAAATAGTTAATAATAGGCTGTTAACGATAAAGTTACACTAACTCCCGCCAGGCGGGACTATGTGTATCTAAATCGGGCTAACCTGCTGTGCTCCCAGTAAATAATCGAATTTATAAATGGGGCAGGTTAGGTTATTTAATTGACACAGGCCTTACCGGGTTCAACTACATACCGGCTTGTTGAAATCGAACTTAATTTAAGCTCGTGCCAAAAAGTAGTCAGGTATACTCTGGAGACCGGTAGGGTCCTTTTGTTTTTAATCCTTTGCCGAGTTAACCCGTTTAAACCCCACCGGTAAATCAATGCGGAGTGAAAAGTCGTGGTAATAAACCACAATCAAATAGTCGTTTTCTGTTTCAAAATGATTGCTTGTGTATTTAATTGAAACATCCTCACCGGTACGGGCATCATTCATAACAAAATTATAATCGTAAAACCCCTGTTTTAGCAGCAGGCGCAAATAATAGGCTTTATTGGTTGCATCATATTGCATTTGATTATTTTCATTACGCGCCCATGAGTTAAAGCGGCCATTGACAAATACATTTGTTTCGAACAAAGGCTCTTCCATAGGTACAAAAAAATGTACATACATGTAGTCTGCATCTATTGAACTTTCAGAGCCCTCGTCATTTTTCACCAGGTAATTCCCGTTTAAATCCTCCTTGTAAAAATATGGTTTAAACCTGTCCACTTCATCGGGTTTAAGATATATATGATAATAAGGGTTTTTGTATTCAATAGCAGCAACATCAGCAGATTGATACTTAAAACTTTTCATGTCAAAATTGTGGAACTCCTCACCACCCGGCATAACCAGACTGATATCATTTGAGAAGGTGAGCCGGTTCTCATCTGTAAAATCGGGTTTCACATCTGTTAGGGCAACGTCCCAGCGGTTGTTTTGATAGATATTTAACCATACATCTTCACGGGGATTGTTTATGTTTAATCCCCCGGCATTAACTATCACTTCCACTTGCTGATGGGTTTCAGAATACAGCGGATTTCGTGGTCTGATAACAGTGGCCTCGAGATTGGCCCGTTGATCTACCACTAAAAAACGCCGGGTAAATACCACATCCTCTGTACCCTGAATGCGGACTAGCAATACATAATTACCGGGTTTGGTAATGGCTACGTCTTCATTAGGAATATGGAAAGAATAGTGTGTATAATCAAAAAATGTATTTGTGGAATACTGTGAATCATAGATTGAATTATATTCGAATCCTTCCATATACTCATTGTAATACAAGTCAGATACAGACCAGTCAGCATTGCAATGCACAAGGGTGTATTCAAAATAGCGCATTTGTTCGGTAAAATCGTCAAATATAACATTCAGGCTTTCTTCGCTGTTGAATGAAATGATTGGGTGCGATAATTCCCACCCGGTCCGGAAAACCTTAACAGTGCCTATGCTTTGGTCATAAATGCTGTCTTTTACTTCGGTCATGTGCTGAATTTCCGGTTGTGCTATTAAAGGGGTTACTGAGACTAAAAATGATGTTATCAAAATAACAGATATAAATAAATATTTCTGCTTGATATAAGAATATTTTAAATAAATATTCTTTATGTTTTGTTGAATATATCTAGATGTAATCATATTAACATATTAATTTAAATTAATTTGAACCGATCGCTTTGTTTTCCTGTTCTGTGTAAGGCTGTATATCATTCTAAATAAAAACCAAAACAGCAACCTGAAAGTTGTAAACCCAGTAAAAATATTTATTTTTGTGTTCCAAATTTAAAAATGCTGGTAAATACCATGGCAAAAGTAGTTAAAATTAAAAAAGGGCTGGATATCAAACTTAAAGGTAAAGCCGATAAGATACTTGAGAAGCCAGACCGAGCAGGCTTGTTTGCTTTGAGGCCGACTGACTTTAAAGGGTTGACGCCAAAATTAGCAGTGAAAGAGGGTCAGGAGGTAAAGGTTGGCAGTCCGCTTTTTTTTGATAAATATAATCCGGATATCCTTTTTACTTCACCGGTAGCTGGCAAAGTATCGGCCATTGTGCGGGGTGAAAGAAGAAAAATACTGGAAGTAGTGGTTGAGGCAGGTAAAAAGGATGAATATGAATCCTTTGTCAAAGCAGATCCACAATCGTTAGATGCCAAAGATATAAAAGAAAATCTCTTAAAGAGTGGTTTATGGCCATCCATCCGGCAGCGTCCTTATAACGTCATTGCAAATCCGGAAGATACCCCAAAATTTATTTATATATCCACCTTTGATACAGCTCCTTTGTCTCCGGATATGGATTACATATTTCAGGATTCTGAAAAATCATTTCAGGCCGGTATTAATGCCCTTGCCAGGCTAACCAAAGGAAAAGTCAGGCTGGGGTTGAATGCTGATTTTCCACCGGCAAAGGCATTTACAGAAGCAAAAAATGTGGAACAATTTCAGTTTAGCGGGCCTCATCCCACCGGTAATCCTGGCATACAGATTCATCATGTCGATCCCATTAACAAGGGAGAGGTTGTATGGGTAGTTGGTCCACAAGATGTGGTTGCCATTGGGCGGTTATTTGAAAATGGCCGGTATGATGCTTCAAAAACTGTTGCCCTTACAGGCTCGGAAGTTTTAAAACCCCGCTACTACAAGGTTACAAATGGTGAATCCATTGTAAACCTGGTCAAAGATAACGTCACATCAGAAAAACTAAGATACATCTCAGGAAACGTACTCACCGGCACCAGAATTAATGCTGACGGGTATGTTGGGTATTACGATTCACAGATTACGGTGATTCCAGAAGGTGATTATTATGAATTTATGGGATGGGCAGCCCCGGGTGTTAATAAGTATAGCAACAACCGGTCCTTCCTTTCATGGTGGGCGTCTAAAGATGCTTATACTTTAGATACCAACATGCATGGAGGTAAACGTGCTTATGTGGTAACCGGTGAATACGAAAGTGTGTTGCCGATGGACATTTATCCGGTCCAACTCATTAAATCAATCCTTGTAGAAGATATTGATTTGATGGAAAAATTAGGGATTTATGAAGTGGTTGAAGAAGATATGGCCTTGTGCGAATTTGTTTGTACATCGAAGATCGAAGTTCAATCAATCTTAAGCCGCGGTCTTGATATGATGAAAAAAGAGATGAGCTAATTTGAGGATGGAACAAACATATTTTTAATGAAAGCACTCAGGAATTATATTGATAAAATAAAACCGAATTTTGAGAAAGGCGGTAAGTATTCAAAATTACAATCTACTTTTGAAGCTTTTGAAACACTGCTTTATGTGCCCAATTCGGTTACTAAAACAGGGGCCCATATCAGGGACAACATTGATTTGAAACGTACAATGGCAACCGTAGTAATGGCCATGATCCCGCCCCTTCTTTTTGGGATGTACAATACCGGGTACCACCATTTTCTTGCCCATGGTATGGAAGGTACTGTCTGGGAAATGTTTGTTCACGGATTTATTAAAGTTTTCCCGATTATTGTGGTATCTTATGTTACGGGTCTGACTGTTGAATTTATTTTTGCGCAGATTCGAGGGCATGAGGTCAATGAAGGGTTTCTTGTTTCGGGTATGCTTATCCCTCTGGTTGTGCCGGTTGATATTCCGCTTTGGCAGGTTTCCCTTGCTACCATTTTCGCCGTAATCATAGGCAAGGAGGTGTTTGGGGGTACCGGAATGAATATTCTTAATCCGGCGCTCACGGCAAGAGCATTTTTGTTTTTTGCATACCCACAGGATATATCCGGAGATGTGGTTTGGGTATCAGGACTCTCAGAAGGCACGGGTATCGTAGATGGATATTCAGGCTCCACCATTTTGGGACAGGCAGCTATTGGTAATAATGAATTCACAAATGGAATAGGCACAACCTACTCAATTTCGGATATGGCCTTTGGATTAATTCCGGGTTCAATTGGAGAAACATCTGTCATCGCCATTTTACTTGGCGCCATTATATTGATAGTTACAGGCATCGGAAGCTGGCGGATTATCCTTTCGGTATTTGCCGGCGGGCTTTTTATGGGGGGAATCCTGAATCTTTTTGCCGTTAACGCGCTGATGGCAATTCCTGCATGGGAGCATCTGATGCTCGGTGGTTTTGCCTTTGGTGCCGTATACATGGCCACCGACCCAGTAACCGCAACACAGACCAAAAAAGGCAAATACATTTATGGTTTTCTGATAGGTTTGCTTGCCATTCTCATCCGGGTGTTGAACCCGGCATATCCCGAAGGTGTTATGTTGGCAATATTGCTGATGAATGTATTTGCACCGTTAATTGATCATTACATTATTGAAGCAAATATTAAACGCAGGGTTAAACGATGGGGTGTTGATGCCCAAACGAATTAATGTGCCTTAACCTTAAAGATATAAAAATACGATAAGATGAACTGTTCAATCAAAAATAATCATTTTTTCATACCTGTGTACAGAAGCACTTCGTTGCGCTGGTACAAAAGGGAATGGTTGTTTTTTGAATGGTAAGTTCCATACGACTAATAAGTTAAATTATAAATAAATGGATGAAACCCTCATCTACAAAAGTTCACAACAAGGACATGAACTGAAACGCCAAATGGCGGAGAGTTCGCCGAAGGCAATAAAACATGAGGGTTCCACAAGTAATTGAG
>CAZZBU010000178.1:0-6462 GCA_964652315.1 uncultured Bacteroidales bacterium | reverse complement strand
CTTACTTCCTTCTTCTTTGCCTTTCCTTCTGTGCCTTCTTCAGTTGGTTTTCCCGCTTTTCTTTTTCTATTTCCTTATATTTTGAGTACGTCTTGTAATTAAAATAATCAAGGCATACCTGTTTATATACCCGGCGGTTTGAATTGCGGGTTGGACTGCAACTTGTCGCAAATAAAAACGCTCCCAAAAATACAAACACCATCAAAAACTTATATCTCCCAGTCTGTTTCATTAAGTAAGTCCCTTATCTTTATGTATGTACGTTAAGTTAATAAGTTTTTAGGGCCGCTCAAAATAGTTGACAGGATAATGTACGGATATGAATGCAAAAAGTTATACAAAAATGTTATCTAACAAACAAAAATTCCCGGACCAGCACCGGGAATTTAAGAGACGAGTTTTTTTAGGTTGCTTTACCCTGAGATTTGTAGCGATTGTATTAGCGAGGAGCCACTAAGGGCCTGTATTTTGCTCGCTGCTACATTAAAAATCGCCTTCCTGTAAATCTCAAAACGAAACTAAAACTCTCATTTTGACTGTTAAATAAAGAAAAAAAAATTCAATTTTGCAACTCCAGGCTTATTTCTTTATCAAAATTTTTTCCTTAACACTAGCACATCCCTTGTACTACAATGATTAAACCCCACGCGTAGAATTATTTTATTTTTATGCTTTCCCTGAATAATTTTTTGCGTTACCTTTACGTTAATCCAGTATATATCGTGCTATGAACCTGAAAATAAAAACCTTCATATATTGTATTTTAATGGTTATTTGCGGCTCTTCAGCTTATGGGCAGATGTCAGGAGCAAATTCCCAGTACCTGCTTCATGAACAACTAATCAACCCGGCACTCACCGGACTGGATAAATGCAGCATATACAAAGGCTTGTTTCAACAACAATCATGGGGTCAATCACCTTATTTGAATTCACAAATACTGCTTACTGAATCCCAATATCCCGGTTCCAAATACAACCTCCATGGATTAGGATTGAATGTAAGCCGCCTTGGGGGACAAACACTGAATTATTACAGCCTTTCAGGAGCTTATGCGTACAATACCATGCTCAACTGGAACAAGGGATTAAGGCTGGCAGTGGGTGTTCAGGCATCGTTGTATAATGTGGGTTTTGACGGGTTTACCGCATCAAACGATGAAATCTTCAGCAGAACATATTCAGGAGTGAATATGTCTCCGGGATTGAGTCTTTACAATGAGACGTTCTTCATGAATCTCGGATACAACAATCTTGTACAGGATGCCGGATACAGTCAGGACATTCATCCCGGAAATATCATGGCTCATACCGGATTTTATGCGGGTAATACTACCAGTTACCTGCATTATAGCCCGTCGGTAGCTGTTTTTATCAGTCCGGAGGGAGATATTGAATCGCATGTAAACATTTCTTTTAATTACAAAAACAATTGGTGGTCAGCCTTAAGTCTCAGGGCGCTGCCTTCAGAAGATTCCGGACTTGATCCCGGGCTGGCGGCAGGAATTGGGTATACCTATAAACGCATACGCTTAAAATACGCTGTCCAGATTCAAACGCCGGATTTTCCATCCAATAATTACGGCACGCACAACCTGATGATTGGATTCCGCTTTTGCCCAAAACGTTGTGGTTGCGCAGAGGAATTTTAAAAAATAATTCCTGCTTATTTTTTACTACACACCTCTTACCAGTCCCCTTTCACCTTTCACCGATTACTTTTCCACTCCCTCCCTCCTACTTTCTCCCCGGTAATTCGTAAATTTCGCATTTAATTGTTTAACCTTTGCAAAAATGTTGCGATCTTTATTTTACATTGCCGGCTTTATTCTTCTTATACAAAATAATCCCTGCTATTCCCAACAGGCATTCACAAGATTATCCATGCAGGAGGCTACCAACCTGGCTTTAAAAAATCATCCGGATGTAAAAAATGCCAACATCGACATGGTAATTACCAAAAGCCAAAAGAACACCATTTTTGACTTCTCCCCTACCCGGTTTTCCTACTCCCACGGACAGCTCAATTCTTCTGCCATCGACTGGATGTGGACGATTGATCAGGATTTCGGTTCCGTGCTTGCTCCTGTATACAAAAATCAAAAAAACAGGGCTGAACAAAAGCTTTATGAAACGAAACTAACGTTGACAAAAAAAGAGATTCTAACCCAAACGAAAATATTTTACAATGCCTGGATTTACTACCATCATAAACTTAACCTGTTGAGCCGGGAAAAAACATTTTTTTCGGATTTAGTGCGTGTGGCAGCCTTACAATTCGAACTCGGAGAAACCACATTGTTGGAAAAAACAGAAACAGAAACGGGTACTGCACGGTTAACAGCGCAATACCAACAAACGCAGAGCCTGCTGGAAAATGCAGAAAATCAGCTACAACAGTTTATAATGGTTGATGATGATTTGATTCCCGAAACTGAAGAACTCATATTATATGAAATACATAAACCGCCGGTAAATGATTCGTTAAACATCCATGCCAGGTATTACAAACAAAAAATGGAAATAAACCAATCAGCAGTAAATCTTGAAAAATCAAAACTTTTTCCTTCCCTGCACGCCGGTTATTTTAATCACCAAATAGATAAACAGGCCGGATTTTACGGATGGCAGGCCGGAATTTCAATACCTCTATGGTTTTTCCCGCAAAAACATTACATCAACCAGGCCAAACTGGAAGCGGCAAAAGCATCAAACCAATATGAATACCAACAATACAGGCTGCAAAAAGAAAAGGAACTCCTGCAGAATGAGTTAAACAGGTATTTCAGCCAAATTCAGTTTTATAAAAACCATTTATTAAAACAAGCTGAATTACTTATGAATACAGCAACATCACAATATAAAAATGAAAGCATTTCTTATACCGAATATTTGGACAATATAGAAAAATCCTTTGAAATTCAGTTGGAGTACCTTGATGTTCTGAAATCGTATAATGAAACAGCTATAAAACTCGAATACTATGCTTATTAAATTCCGATATTTATTGTTTGTGATTCCATTCCTTGGAGCAATTATTTTTCAAGCTTGTAACCGACAGAATTCTGAAGGTGCCGATGTGATTCCGGGATTAAATTCTCCGGATGAAAAAATGAACATTCGGAAGGATGAAGATAACACAGTGACATGCAGCGTGAAGGCAATATTACAAACTGAAAATATAACATGCCCGGGATTTATCGATGTACCTCCCAATAACAAAGCCTTTGTTACCATTCCCTTTGAAGGAATAATTTCAGAAATAATGGTTAATCCGGGCCAGTTTATTGAAAAAGGTGCTCCGGTAGCAAGTCTGGTAAATCCGGAATATATTAAAATACAGGAAGCTTATCTGTCCGTAAAAAGTGAATTAAAATATTATAAGGAAGAGTTTAAAAGGCAGGGACAACTGACCATAGAAAAAGCAGCACCCATAAAAAAAATGCAGCAGGCCGAGGCTGATTATTTATCGCGCGAAGCGCGGTTTTTATCCCTGAAACAGCAACTCCGGATGCTGAATCTTGCTCCGGAAAGCATCTCCCATGAAAACATGCAGTCCACAATCCGTGCAACAGCTTCCATAAGTGGTTATATTGCCCGGTTAAACGCACAACCGGGCAAATACATTAGGCCCGGGGATACAATTGCTGAAATATATAACACACAACATTTGTATCTGACCATCCACCTGCCCGGGGAATACCTTCATTATACTAAAAATGAAAAGCATGTTTCCTTTTTCCTGGTTGATGATACATCAAAACGTTATACAGCATCAATCACAAATATCGCCCGTATAGCCAACAGAGAAGACCATAGCATTCCGGTTTTTGCGTCCATTGATCAGGACATTCAGGATTTAAGGCCCAACATGATGGTAAAGGTCCTTGTGGGAGAAAAAGAAAGCAACACCTACCTCATTCCGAAAAATGCAGTAATAAATGATAATGGAGAATTTTTTTTAAGGTTGAAAAAAGAACAGTCCATCGAACGAATTAGCGTTACAGCCATTCCCTACAACGATGATTATATGGAAATTTTACATCCTTCTGAAAAAATACTTGACAGTCGGATAGTGCTACAAAACCGGAAATGATTTGATGCAAAAAACCTGGCAGGAAAATTTTACTGTATAAAGCACAATAAAAGCCGATACATTCTGGTATAGATTGTTAGGTTTTTATTTAATTTTACGGAAATATTAATAACATCAATAAACCCATACAGTTATGACAGAAGAGAATAACAAAAATATATCTTATGCTCCGGTACCGGAGAAAAAACCGCCTTATCTTCTCATTATCATTATTGTGGTTTTACTTGGCGGATTAGGTGTGCTTTCTACCCAGTATTTCAGAATAAAAAAAGATTCTGAGTTAAAAGAACGCATTATTGAAGAAGAAAAGGATGATCTTACTCAGCAGCTTAATAACATGTACATGGAATATGATTCATTGAAAACCGAAAACGATAGCATGAACCTGAAGCTTGAAGCTGAACAGGCCAAAATTCAACGCTTGCTTGGCATCAGTGCTTCCAATGCTCAAAAAATCCGGTTGTACAAAAAAGAGCTGGAAACACTGCGCGATATTATGAAGAGCTATATTGTGCAAATAGACTCACTTAACCAGCGTAACCAGCTGCTTATGGCAGAAAACCGTGAAGTGCGCACCCGCCTGTTTGAAGTGGAAACATCCAAAGAGCAACTTGAAACAGAACGGGAAGAACTTACCACCAAAGTGGCACAAGCATCCATGCTTCAGGCAAAGGATATTCAGGCTATACCCCTGAACCGGCGTAGCAGGGATACGTACCGTACCAAACGGGTTGCAAAAATCCGGACTTGTTTTACCATCCGCGAAAATCCGATTATTCCTGCCGGAGTAAAAACCATTTACATCCGGATTAACCGCCCGGATGACGTAGTGCTTACCAACGATGCCAACAATTTGTTTGAATATAACGATGAGATGATTGTTTTTTCGGCAAGCCGCGACCTGGAATATGAAAACCAGGACATTGAAATGTGTATCTACTGGGACAGGCCGGAACTTGAAGAAGGCATTACCATGGTTTCAGAAGATCTGATTGACGGAACCTATAGCGTAGACATTTTCCATGAAGGAAACATCATTGGTACCACTACATTTACCCTGCGATAGTTATTTTGCTAAAATAGAAATATACAAATTGTTGTAACAGTAGATACGAACAGGTGTTCGTATCTACTGAAAATTCCGGAAATATCCTGTTTTTTTAATTCTTATTCATCTCCTTTTGTCTTTGTACCTAACATATTAGATTCTCTTAAGGTGAGGGTTTCACCCTTTATCAATTCAATCTACATAGATTAACTCCCTGCAAACAGTATCTGCCATTATTTTCCCATTTTTAGTTAGGCGGTAAATGCCTTTATTATTATCCAGCAAATCCTGACTTAAAAACTTCTGTACTTCCCGTTGAAAATGCTGGTGTAATTTATCACCAAAATGTTCAGCAATAATTAACTCACTTACCCCCCACTTCGTCCTCAGGGCTGTAAGAATGTACTCGTTGTATTTATCATTCGTTGATAAAACTTCGACATCATAAAAGGGTTGTTTGTTGTTAACGTTTCGGATATATCGTTTAATGCTGGAGTAATTCCACTGGCGGGAATGGTTATTGTATGAATGGGCCGAAGGCCCTAAACCCAAATAAGGAATGCCGTTCCAGTAACTGGCATTGTGTTTTGATTTCATTCCTGGCAAAGCAAAATTTGATATTTCATAATGGTCGTACCCTGCTGAAGTCAAAAAATCCATAATGTATTCATATTGCTCCAGCACCTTTTCATCAGGATGTGGCATAACCTTTTGTTTTTTTACCTGGTAGAAAAGTTGGGTACCGGGCTCATACGTTAACTGGTAAATGGATATATGCGGAATTTTAAAATCCACCATCAGGTTCAGGTTTTCTTTAAGCTGTTCGAGGGCCTGTGACGGAAAAGCATAAATCAAATCGGCGCTGTAGTTTTGAAATCCCCATTCAGGAAGTTTTTTAAGAATATCTTTTGCTTTATTGGCCGAATGACGCCTGTTCATTAACTGAAGCTCATCATCAATAAAAGATTGCACGCCAATGCTTAACCGGTTTACACCGGCTTGCAAAAGTGATTTTAAATACCCTTGGTGGCAGTCATCCGGATTAACCTCCACGGTTACCTCAGCATGGGCATTGATTGCATGGGTTTCATGCAGTTTTTTTAGAATATCGGCCAATTCCATTACGGATAAAACACTTGGCGTCCCCCCTCCTATGTAAATGGTTTTTATTTCATTCCCATTTAAATAATCGGCACGTAGTTCAATCTCCCTGCTGAGCGCAGCTAAAAATTCTTCCTTACGCCCTAAATCAACCGAAAAATAAAAATCGCAATAGGTACAGGCCTGCTTACAAAAAGGAATATGAATATAAATACCGG
>CAZZBU010000177.1:0-6491 GCA_964652315.1 uncultured Bacteroidales bacterium | reverse complement strand
ACTGTTGCTAATGAAAGACAGGTTATATATATTTTTATCAAAGACGGCTTTGACAGTTTTGTCTTTGTTTACTCCTGTAATCGCAACTGGATTTATATTAGTTACTGAATCTCCTGCCAGGTTTTCCCAATATGCGAAATGATAGCCTTCGTCCGCGATTGCCAGGACTTCAGACGAACTATTATTATACAAAACATCCTGATTGTCTTCTCCTTCAATATAACCGCCCGTGCCAGAGGTGAACGTTACGTGATACGCATTTTTTTCAAAGCAAGCATAAACTGTAGTATCATTTGTCACTCCTGAAATAGTTAATGGATTCAAATGGGTTAACGAATCTCCAATGGCCGTTTCCCAGTGGGTAAAATGATATCCATAATCAGGTACTGCCGTAACTCCGGCTGAGTTCAGTCCCTGTAGAATCAACTGCGATGAATCACCTGACAGGCTTCCGGCAGAATTCACTTTCATAGTTACTTCAAACATTGGGCACGTGGATATCCTGGCTTTCCAACCCGGGTCATAAATGTAAGTTGAAGTGGATGAAAATTCAAAAGTAAGCGCTCCGTCAGGGTTTGTAGCTGCTACCTTATCTATATCATCAGAATAATAGTTATATTCCCCAATTAACGGGGCTGATGTTGAACTGCCATCAAATACCTTAAACCAAGTATTATGACTTAACTCAAACATTTCAAAAGTAAATGTTAAAGCCGTTTTAGGGGTATTTGGATAAAAGGTAAGGATTTCATGACTGTTTCCGGTATAATCATTGTACATTCCGCCATTATCATAGAAAAAACCGGAATTGGTTGTGTACTCACCGTTTTTCATGAGATATCCTTCCAATACCTCAATAATATCATTTTTAGTGATGGTGTCAGATGAGCCATCATTTGTAACCACTTGTGTGACGGTGTATTGACCAGTCTGCTCATAAAAATGGACCGGGTGTTGTTCGGAGCTTGTTGATCCGTCGCCAAAATCCCAATGCCAACTTGTAGGGTTATTCGCGGACTGATCTGTAAACTTCACGATAAATGTAGCCGAACCACAGGTAGAGCTTACATCAAAATCAGCCGCAACCGGATCATAGACAAATACTTCCAGAAGGACGGTATCATTTTGCCCTGTTTCCTCAATATTTGCTATGAGCTTTACCTCATAACTACCAGTGTCGGAATACGTATATTCCGGATTCTGCATATTTGAATCTTCAATACCATCGTTGTTAAAATCCCAACTCCATGAACTCACAGTTCCCAACAATATTTCACCGGAAAACTGCACAGGAATATCAACCACTGCATCGCCCGCAGTTGCATAAAGAGAGGTTTCAGGAAATTCTATAGCTCCCATATCTATGATTTTCCCATATACCCTGTTATTCCTTGCAACATCTGAATCACCAATATCAATGGGAAAGGTATGGGTTCCTTTATTTATACATGGCGAACCACTTTGAAGTGAATAATCTTGTTGCAAAGGATCGGTAAACAATGGATCATCATCTATATTTTCTACGTATTTTTCCGCAGAAATTGCATTACCACCGCGTATGCAACTGTTGTATATCTCAGCACTCTGTGAGTATTCATCAATCTCGTAAGCTTCCAATTGGTTAGAATGACTTCCAATCATTATGGTATTATAGAGTTTTGGTGAGGATTGATATAACCAGACACTTTCTCCATCGCCATTAGCAGCATTATTTATAATTGAACAGTTAATTATAGTTGGGTTAGACGTTCTCATTAAAATTCCCCCGCCGTGATACCAGGTATCGTTATCATGTATAAGGCATCCTGTTATTATGGGATTGGAATGGTCGATATAAAGGCCGCCACCACCAAGGACAGGCCCCCAGCCCCCGGTAACGGATGCTATATTGTTTTTAATGATGCAATTGCTCACTTCAATAGCTGAGTTATACATGTACATACCCGGGCCAAACCTGGCCCTGTTGTTGCTCAACTCACAGAATTCAACTTTTACATTATCAAAATAATAAAAATAAAAAGCACCTCCGTCGGTCTCCTTTTTCACATATTCAATTTTACAAAAACTTAAATGGGATATTTTTGAATCCTGACTTCCGTTTTCAAAGTTTATTCCCTTCCAGCAATTGTTCAGGATGGATGTAGACGGATTCGCCAATGCAGGATATGCAGTAGTGAAAATGATTGAGTCCGAATGGGTACCTTGCGCCTGAATGGATGCATTTTGTGAAATATACAAGCCACTATAGGTATGAAAACGAATAATCGTTCCCTCTTTGATTGTAAGGTTTTGGGTTGTTAGTTTTATATCGGTAAACACATGTACAGTGTCATTCCATATCATATCTCCTTCAAACTTATCGAACTCATCCACCACAATACCATTGTAAGCCGTAAGGGTAATCGATCGTGGCTTATCCCAACCAACAATGATGTGGCTGGGATAAATTTCATATCCAGCAGGGTTATTAATGGCCAATGTGTCCCCGATGGAATAACCGTGGGTCTCCGCCAATATGTCAAATTCTCCTGACTCATTAGTTGTTATGCCTGGAAGAATCTCAAAATCAGGTAAAACAGTGCCATCTTCTTTAGCTAATACACCGATGATATGTAAAGGTATATCAGATTGATATTCGGTTGCCCCAATATCAACTAATTGCTGATGAATCCTATTATTCCCAATAATATCAACTTCAGGAAGATCGTTTAGGACAGGATTAAGGTTGCCTCCATTGATGCAGGGAGAATTTACCTGCAGGGAGAAATCACCATTTAAAGGATCTGTAAATAGTGGATCGGCAACTACACAATCTACCATATTATTTACAAAAGCATCACTTCCTTCCTCAATGTTAGAGTTGTAAAGGTTTATCTGGGATCCTGTAAATGAGTAATTCCCGTAATGATCCATACTCTCGTAAAAGATTGAATTATACACATCAACCTCTGCATAATAAGCATGAATAGCTCCACCCTCTTCGTTGAAGGCATGGTTTCTTATAAAATTGCTATTAATTATTTTGAGGTTGCTTTTATTCACATGAATAGCTCCACCGCCTCCCATGATATTATAATTATCACCATAGCTATGATTATCGATGAAACTACAGTTAATAATATTAAATTTTGAATTAAATATTTTAAGAGCACCCCCACCGGCAATACTTGATATTCCTAATGTGGCTCTTGTTTTATTGCCTAAAAACCGGCAATTGCTAAAATGGATTTTATTGAAAGAAGTAACCTCAACCCCTCCACCATCGTGACCACCACTTGATAGTCCCAGGCTATACTCTACCGTGCAGAAATTAAAAATCGAAGAATCGGCATTTTCACTCATGTTATTAAATGTGATCCGGTTCCAGGCGCCTGTTGTGTTTGTTGCAAAGGAGCTATAAATACCCGTTGTATCGGCTGATGTAAAAATAACCGGCTCGGGAAAAGTACCCAAAGCCTTTATGCTTCCTGTGCCGGAAACACGGATACCATAATATCCGTGGAACCTTACCCTTGAATTGGGGCTAATAGTTAGATTGATACTATCAAGGATAATATCGCAAAATACATTGATGGTATCTGCATCCCAATTAATTAAATTGGTATTAAAATCTGAATTATCGATGACGATACCTTTGTAAGCAACCAAATCTATTACCTGATCGCTAAGGCCAATAATTATCTTCTTTGGGTAAAATTCAAATCCAAGTGGAGCACTCAACTCCAGTGTATCCCCTACCTCAAAACCACTCACGCCAGAGACGATTTCATAATTACCAACCCCATCGGTTGTAATTCCCGGTAACAATGTGTGATCTGTTAATAAACTATTGTCTTCAAACTTAACAGAACCTGAGATTATGGTATTCCATGATGCTTCATAAGCACCAATATCTACGTTGCCCCCAAATATCCGGTCAGAACCTGTTATATCTCCTTCAGGAAGCATATCCACTAAAGAATTACCTGCGTTGATACATTCACTCCCTGATTTCAGGCTTAAGCTATCCGGTTGGATATGCCTGAACGGGGTTTCCGAAAGTCCTATATTCCCGTTTGTGCCTACTAGTGTATTTCCTGTCTCGACCGCGCAATACGTGACGGTGGAGTTATAATTATCTATGTTATTCTCAACATTATTCGCCTTATTGTTGTATACTATACTGTTGGTGACTTCACAGCCATCTTCAATGGAAATACCTGCGCCATTTCCTGCTGTTTCAACTATATTTTGTGTAAAGGTGCAATTCAGGATAAGCGCATCTGAGGCATATAAACCTCCGCCATAGTTTGCACTGTTCCCTGCAAACACACAATTTATGAATTGACCTCCGATAGCAAATGCACCTCCGCCTCCCCGGACAGTTGTAGTACCTGCTGCCTGATTGTTCAGAAAAGAACAGTTTTTGAAGGTTCCTCCATTTGTACGTACGCCACCACCCTGGGAATCAGAAGTGGAATATACCGTATTGTTTTTAAAAATACAGTTTTCAAAAGTTACTACGTCATCAGTTAAAAAAACGTAAGCACCACCTCCATAGTTATCCCCATAGCCGTTTTGTATGACTAACCCTTTAATTAGCACCTCACTATACATATCAGCTGAAATACTTAATACGCTTCCATTACTACCACCATCAATGATCACACCGTCACCTCCATCAATGGTCAACTGTTTGTAACTAATGCGAATCGTAGTGTCCAATCCCACACTATCTACAGCGAATCTGATAGTGTCACCATTGGCACTGTTTTCAACAAAATAACGGAGCATCCCATGGGTTGGGTTTGTTTTATCATCGCTGTTTGAAGTCACTGTAACGACGTTTGCATGAAGTGCTAAGGAAATAAAAACTAAAATACACAAGCTGGTAATCTTTTTCATATCTCTGGTTTATGGGTAATTTTTGCATTAAGGAGGTTTGATCATTCTCCAGAACCAGGTTTTTGGCACAATTAAACCGCTAACCATTGATAGGTATATACGGCATTATTTAATATTTGTTTCGCAGTTTTTTTATGGTCACTACCTCAATTTTGTAATGAGTATTTTAATTAAAAATGCATCTTTTTAGAATTTGTGCTAAAGTTTTAGATTTTGGACACCCTCAATAGCTACATCATAGTTGCCCGGTCTGTACATATTGTATTTCAATTTACCAGTGAATTTACAATATTTTCACACTCAAATTATTAAGGGTTCCGCCTCCGGAGATGCTCGCCCGCAAAGAACTATTAAACTATGAGCTACCAGCTGAATGCTATTTTACGCGTCGGGAGATGCGAGCCAGCAGGGGCCTTAATTCCAATGGTATTAACCTGCTTTTTTCTGTTGTCCAATCAAATCTTTTAATGAATAATCAAAATACTTTTTTTTGTCAGAGTGTTCAAGTCTGTTTATCTCATTTTTAGCTTGTATCTCAATCCATAACATAGGATCATGATTAAATATCCTACCAAAAATTAATGCTAAATCATAGTTTATTGAACGTTCTCCATTTAATAATTTACTTAAATTCGAAGGTTTTAAACCTATGTAATCAGCAAAGGTATTCTGTTGTATGTGGAGTAATTTTAAAATCGACTTTAAAAAATCCCCAACAGGTCGAACATCTTTTGTGTCCAATTTTATATAATCTTCCATCTGATATTTAAAGGACAATAACTCGATATTTCTCTTTTGATTTTCAGTACGTTGTCTGGATTTATTTAATACTATAGTCTGAAACTCATCAAATCCTTTTGTGCCAACATCCATTATAGTTGTCAAGACACTTTCTTCTGGTTTGTTTTTGTCTTTTTTCATGCCTAATCAATTTTTGTTCTATTTAAATACTTCTCAATAAGCTTTTCTCCATTTTCCCAGTCGATAAACATTCGTTGTCCAAGCGCTAATTCGGCTCCGTACTTTTCCGAATACCACCTGATTAAATTTGTTTTGGAAACAAATGTTACGAATCCTTTGTAATCTCCGGATATTTTAAAACTTTCTCTGCAAGCAAACGCTATCAAACATCCAGCCACATAATCAAAACGCTTATTTGTTTGCCCAACATTGTGAGGTGCTAATTCTAATGCATCCATAATCAGCATCCCGTATTCAATTTTAAGACAAAGAGCTCCCTCGATATTACTTGGAGAATCAGTTGTTCGCAAAACATAAATTATCCCATTCTTTGATAGTTGTTTCCAATTAAAATTCCATCCATCTTTTTTTAGCGGAATTGATGTTGTATCCGGAATTATAATCTCTGATTTTACAAGTACCCTTTTTATTGTATCCAGGATATATATCATAGATGCAAATATATCTAATAATTATCTTATTTGTATAATAAATGATTGACTTTGTTTCGAAATGTGATAATTGTTTGTGATTTTACAACTAGTTAAATAACCTCAGGATTTACGAAAGTATGAGTTTACAAGGTTGAGAATGCCACCAAGTCCACATGATTTTGGAATCAAACATCATAGTAGATAACTTTGGGA
>CAZZBU010000176.1:0-6558 GCA_964652315.1 uncultured Bacteroidales bacterium | reverse complement strand
TGAAAATGAATGCGGACGTTCAAAGTCGAAGGTATAGGCTTTACCGGCATTTATTTCGTCATACTTACGCGTTGAGCGGGTATAGGCATAGCTGGCAAAACCTGTCCAGGCGCCGGTTTCTTTTTTAATCATGGCTTCAAAACCATAGGCCACACCTTTACCCCCTGTTTCCAGTTTGCTCTGCCAGTTCAGGTCGCCGATGAGCGATGCATACCCTTCTTTGTAGGTGGTTAAGTCATTCATGGTTTTATAAAAGAGTGTTGCTTCGGCTGAGAAGCCGCCATTCAACCTTCCTTTCCAGTCCAGGGTAAATTGATGTGCATTCGAAGGTTTAATTCCGGCACCGGCGGGAATCCAGACCTGGTTATTTTGTAGATTGTCATCATTTTGCAGCAGATGATTGTATTGTTTGGTTTTCATATAACTTACATTCATCCGATGGTCATCATTGAGGTTTATGGAAAGGTTTGCACGTGGCTCAATGGAAAAATCACGGAAGTTATCGCTTGCGAAAAATACTGTCCGTAAACCCGGATTAAAACCGATACGATCGGAGATGTTTCAATGGTATTTACCGTAAACAGGAGGGTGCCAACAATAGTGCAGATTTTCAGCATGATATTATTGATTTAAGGTTATGTGGTCAAAAATAAATATTAAGTTGAAATAAAGTTGCTTAAGAAATGTGAATAAAGGTTAAGGATTGTTAAAACCTCATGGTATAGCTTATGGATGGAATAATGGGGAACAGGCTTCTTTGATATGTTTTGAGATCATATTCTCCTGTTTTATTTCCGCTTTTATCCAGTTTAGATTCCCTGGCTGTGAAGTAATAATATGGATTTTGTCTGTTATAAACATTATAAATGCTGAAATTCCATATGCGTTTCGTGTTTTTTTTATGTTTTTGATACGTCAACCCCAAATCCAAGCGGTGATATGGATGCATTCGAATATTATTTTTTTCATTATAGGTTGAAACATGAATGGTTTCATACCCGGGATTATCAACCGGTAAGTGATTTCCATCAGTTGTAGTCAACCTCTGTGTTTCATAAAAAATATTGGGTAACGTTATTGCTCTTCCTGTGACATAAACCCAGGATGCTGAAATACTCAGGGATTTATTCATCTGATATTGAACAGTACTGGCAAAATCATGTGTTGCATCATAGGTATATATGTATTCTCTCCCCTGGTTTATGTTGGAAAACTGCCTGGTTGTTCTGGATAAAGTATAACTTACCCACCCACTAAGCAATCCACTGTTTTTTTGAACTAAAACCTCTAACCCTTTCGAATTTCCAACACCTTCTTTTTCAATAGCTGATTCCCAGTCAACAATATCATTGCCTTGAATCCATTGGCCATCCTTATAATCGATCAGATCGGACATTTTTTTTGAATAGGCTTCAATGCTTAATTCAAAGGATTTGTTAATGCTTTTCACAGCTCCAACTGAAATAATATCTGCCTTTTGAGGCGGTATATTCCGGGTAACAGGCATCCACAAATCACCGGGCAAGCCACTTGCCGAGGTAATGAGCAAGTGAGAATATTGATGCATTCTTGAAAATGAGGCATTGACTGCCACTAATCCGGGTATTGCAACAGAGCCGGAAACTCTGGGTTCAAGGTTAAAATATGCTTTATCATCTATAATAAAATGCACACCCCGCATTCCTGTATTAAGCATCAATGCATCACGAAGGGTAACTTCACCCTCCAGATACGCAGCATTCTCGATACCAATGTATTTATTGGCATTGTATGTGTTATCAATAAAATTAATGTCTGGCTGATCGAGTTCTGATACTCCTGGCTGATACTGATGTATAACATGAACAGATCCTAATTTCAAATTAAAATCCGGTGACTTGTGGAACTCAAAATCTGTCTTAAAGCCAACATCTTTAATGGCCGAAGAAACCATATAATGTATTTCATGTGTTCGTTCAGGTTCTTCGGAGCGAAAGAAAAAATCTGAAACATACCTGTACCGGGAAAAATAAATATTCATATCACCAAAAAGATTGTTCCCAAAAACATGATTCCACTTTCCGGAAATAAGTAAGTTACCCCAATTGTTCTTAAATTTATTTTCATCGATGGTACTTTTTGTCTTTTCCTTTTTTTGTGAAGTATAAGCATCATCGCCCATGTAAAAGCTAAAAAACAACCGGTTACTTTGATTAATTTTATGATTTAACCGCAGGTTTATATCATAGAATGTGTAACCCGTGGATTGCCCGTCATTCAAAAGTTTGGTAACAGGACGGCTAAACAGGTCGTACATAAAACGCCTGACAGAAAGCATATAAGAAGAGGTGTCTTTTTTTATTGGACCTTCAAAAAGTAATTTTGAAGTCACCATTCCAAATGTAATTGAAGCAGTTCTTTTTTTTAAATTACCGTTTTTTGAACGTACATCCATGATTGATGATAATCTGCCCCCGTACCTCGCCGGGAATGCTCCCGTATAAAATTTTAAATGATTGATAGCCCCGGTATTAAATACCGATACAAATCCGCCCAGGTGATTAATATTGTATAATGGAATGTCATCCAATAAAATAAGATTTTGATCGTGACTACCACCCCGTACATACATATTACTTTGCCCTTCCGCACCTGATTTAACTCCAGGCATCATTTGTACAGCCTTAATAATATCGGTTTCTCCTGCGAGCATTGGAATTTTTTCAATTCTGGATATGGGTAACTGTATTAATCCCTGTTCATTTCTTTCTTCGATTGGCCTTGAAGCGGTTATCCTCACTTCTTGTAGTTGATAATTTGGTTTAAGTAAGAAGTTTATAGTAGTATCCCGGGTGAGTTTAAATTTAACTTCCTTGTTCTTGTATCCAATATATGAAATGGTTAATTCCCTTATGCCGGGTTTGCTCAATTTCAATATGTAATATCCGAAATCATTTGTAATTGTACCTGAATGGTTATCTTTTACAAGCAGGTGTGCTCCAACCAGGGGTTCGCCCGATGTAGTATCAGTTACATAGCCGTGTATTACTTGTGAAAATCCCGGTATGATGCTCGTAAACAGCAACATGACGGCCGTGGATAGTGTATTTATATATCGTTTACTCATCAGCGAAATCATGAATATTTTGCTGTATGCGATTACCAACTGCTATACCGGCGAATATGCCAAGCCCGTTATTGATATTGTTGTAAATCAGTGGAGGATTATTTGACAGCCATAAGCTTTCAGAATTATTAATATACTTGTTTAAGCTGATGGTGTATTGATACATCTCTTCACTCAATGTAATTAGACGGGCATATACGATCTGATTGATGCTGTCATCTGCAAAGTAATAGCTTGATGGATCCTGATATTGCAACCTTAAATGAACAGGGTTTTGATCGAATAATTCGTTTGTAAACACCTTGCTTTCTTCTCCATGGCCATGAATAAAGGCAGCATTGTAGCTGAACATATTATTATAACATTGCTTTCCGATTATATTGAATGAGTCAACGCAAACTATACAATCGTATTGGTAATAATTGGGTTTACCCAAAGTATCACTAAAGAATAAATTCAATGTTGATAAAGGCATCCCTGTTTTGTCCTTACCCGTGTACCTGTGTACCCGCATGCTATCAAGCGTTGGCTTGTTGGGTATACTGGTTTGTGCCGATGCCGTGCCAAATTGTTCAGTAAATATTTCAACTTTATAAAGGACTCCTTCCTTTATATTATAATCGGGGTATCTGTATATTCCGGCTGTATCCTGATCGAGCAGACCTAATGATAAGTCATTTTCAAATAATTCAACTGCTGCATTTTCTACCGGAATCGAAAGAGTATTATGCTGGGATAAGGTTTGACTCAGCCGGAGTTCTATTGGTTTACCAGAAAAAAGTATCCCATTAACAACAAGTTCCGGTTTTGATACAGGTAGTGTTATCTGTGTCTCTTGCTCGCAAGCATGCATGAACACCAGACATAAAAGTAAAAATGAAATTAAACGAACCCTCATTTTATTTGAAATGATAACTTATTTGAATTCCAACAACATATCCTAATCCGGATATTATTTTTCCTGTTGAAGTTGATACATCCGATTCCGGAAAGAATTTATACTGAATAAACCTCTTTTGATTAAAAGGAATTCTGCCTGTGCAGGCAATCCTTAGGATATTGGTTTTTATTGGTCGTTGAATGCCCAGGCTGTAGCAAAAACCCGGAACAGGACTATGAGGATAAACATTGGTTGCCAGCACCGTAATTTGTTGTTGTTTTTCAAGGTACGAAACCGTGTTTTCCTGCTTATTTATTATCAGTGGTATAGCGGCATCAACTCCAAATTGAATGGGTACAGCGTGCCCATTATTTATTGGAATTAGCTTGGTGTATAATAGTTGTATATCAGCTACATGAACAGAGTATTCGTATGGGCCATAAAAACTAAATGGAAGGTTAAATGCTTCTTTTTGTAAGGTATAATCAAATGCCAGAGTATGTTGCCTGTACGCAGCTTTGATGCCTAAAAAATTTTTATTTTTAAATGGGTAATGCATACCGAAAGAAAATCCGGCATTTATTATTCCCTGCGTGTTCACAGGCACATCATTATTATTCGGTTGAATATTAACAGATGAATATTGCGAGAAAAAACAAAACTCTTTGAAGAGCTTTGTTTTTTCTTCATTGGAATTTGAGTCCTGAGCATTCAGTTTATTATTCAATCCACTTAAGCAGATAATAATAATGAAAGCAATACTTCGGACTTTACCAGGATAACCCGTAATCATTATATCCATTTTTGAAATAGATGCCACCTAGCTCACCAGGCTTTACCCTAAGAACATCAGCCACTGGCCCGTATACGTGAACTGAGACATAATATGCCCAATCCCGATATTTAACACCTGAATTATAAGTCTTTTGATAAATGCAATCGTCAGTATAATCTCTAACAATTACCTGACATCCCATATCTGTCCAGTTTCTTTTCCATTTCCATTTACCTCTCCAATTTTTCTTGTATTTGTAGCATTCAACTTTTGCTTTTGCGGCAGAACCATAACCATCAAAATCAATATCTAAAATACAAAACATTTTCCGCTTATCAGCATAATGGTACTCGTCTGTTCTTCTTCTATATGCCTTACAATCAGCTTGAGTGTTTTTTAGTGTAAGATTAGCTTCTTTTAAAATTATTATATTATCTGACATTTTTTTTATTGCGGCACTATTAGCATTTTGTCTTATATAATTAAGTGCTTCAAGATCGGTATTCTTGATTTTATAAACAGTGCCATTTTTTTCTACTCTATAAATAGATTGTTCAATAATATATTCACCACTTAGATTGGCAACATTACTTACTCTCTCTGATATCGGATATATTCCTGGATGATTAATCACTGATAATTCTTCATCGGAATTGAGCCATTCATCAACTTTAAGTTTAAGTGAATTTCTTAAAGAATTAAAATTGTGATATTCCTCAAATTTTTCATATACTAAAAATGGGTTAAATTTATCTTTTAACATTACCTTCTCTAACTCATCTTCACTGAGTCCTTTTTTGTCTGAAAAATAGCTTTTAAGGTATTTGAAGTTTTCTTCTTCCAAAAGGTAAGTAATTGAGTCAAAGTGACTCTTTGATTTAAATGCAAGCATCTTTTCTATTTTAAATATGCCCTCCTTTAATTCAATTGGTAATTCATAAGAGATTGAGTGATTATCCGTTTCTAATTCAATATTATGTTCTTCTTTTGTACACGATATTGAATTAAGAAAGATTAATATTAGAATAGGTTTTATCAGTTTCATTTTGATTAAATTTACAACGTTAAACATTAGTTTAATAGCCTCATCCCAGCATTTGATTTTCCGGTCAATGGGGATGGGGTTTTTATTGTTTTTTGGCTTAAGGAAAGAAAACGATAACTCCCCCTGCATGGTTCCTACCTTGTAGGTTCATACAGAGTTATTCGTAGATGGTTAAAGTACTTTTAGCAGGAAATTATGCAATTATTTAAAGCTTATCGTCTGCTTAAAGTGTGTCTATTCATTGGCTCAGGTGTTTTAAGGTTAAACTTAGATTTAATTGTAGTTAATTTTATAAAAGCAAACATAAGTCATTTTTTTGTAATTTTTCAAAGTGGTAATAAGGCTAATTTCTTATTTAGAAAATTTCTAAATACTTATGCTGATATATGATTATCCCAATATCTGCAAATTATTTCCCTTCAACCACGTCCCAATAGTTCCGAAAATCCGTAAGTATTCCTTCTTTCGACCGCTTCCCGATAACTATCGGGATGTGCTAACTAAACGAATAAAAGTCACCCATTTGGCTGAATAAAAATTAGCGTAATTACTTTCAGTGAGGGCTACGCCGTTCGCGGTTATGCATCTTCACATGAGGATATGAAGAATGATAGAAAACTTATAATAGATCCTTCATTTTTCCTTTCCATCTGTTTTTTTTCGCATTTTTGCAGCGCGATTTATGAAGACGCATGAGTATGAAAAAAATCAGTGCAGGCTTAATGATGTACCGCAAAAAAGGCGATGATATC
>CAZZBU010000175.1:0-6586 GCA_964652315.1 uncultured Bacteroidales bacterium | reverse complement strand
TTTCTTCAAACAATTTCCCACTCCATAGTGTTTTTAATAAAAAATAACATTTAAAACGAGGGAATTATTATGGATATTAACGAAAAAATAAAAACAGAACTTGAAGGAAGGGTTAAAAAGATTGAGGATTTTATTGCTGACAAAGGATTAGGTTCGAAGCAACTTCGAAAGGCCAAAAAAGTGCAAAGAAATGTAAACCTGGCCGTATTTATCGGCAGTTTAGTAACCATTGTGGGCATTACTTTTTGGGCCTTAAGTGGCAACAGTGAAGATGAAGATTAATGCTGTACTGAACAAATCCATCCAAAGGTAGCAAACCGCGGACTGATCTGTTTATCATATCTTCCGTTTTTTAATGTGATATTTTTAATCGATGTGAGCACTGCATTGGTCTAATCATTATTAGAATAATATGTGAAAATATAATTCGTGAGCATTCGTGCAATTCGTGGTTTCAAAAAATATCATCGTTACAAAAAATCCCAAAAAACAAAAAGCCACTTTCCGGGCGGAAAGCGGCTTTTTTTAACCCTAAACCAAAACTAAATCAAAACTAAAACTCTACTACTAACTATGAAACTAACCAAATCTTTTTCTTCCTCTGTGTCAAATGCCTTGAAGTTTTTCTTACAAAGCATTTGTTGTTTTTAATATTGTAATACAAAGATAAGGCAGTTTGCATTCGTGGGTAACCGTGATACTACTCAATTTGCAAATTATTTACGCCTAAATTGCTATAGGTGAAAACACTCATAAGGAAATGGGTGTGTTTTTGTATGTTCTAATAACTCTGATTTTCAGTGGATTTCAGTGGTTAGTTTCAGGGTGTAAGTATACATAATTTCTATGAACTTAAAAAATTTTTTCACCCAATAATTTGCCGTTAAGTATGAGAATATTTTTTACCAGGATAAAATATTTTGAACTATTATGTAAAATCTTTCTAAATAAAATGTTTGAACGAATTATTGTTAGCCTGGCAGTAGCAAACCGCATCAAAATATACTAATTTGCAGAACGTAAAAATTTTACTTTATGACTTGTTCAGGCTAAGATTTGTTTAATTAAAATATAACCCTTATGGCATCATTCAACAGAAGAAAATTTATCCGTTCGGCTGTATTAGGTTCAGGGGCCACTTTACTGGCAAATAATACAATCGCTGCGAATGTTCCGGTAAATGCCCCTAAAAAGAAGGATATAATCTACCGGAAGCTTGGAAATACAGGCATTAAACTACCCATTGTAAGCCTGGGTGTTATGCGTATCGATAATCCCCGTCTGGTTACAGCAGCCCTGGATGCCGGATTGGTCCATCTTGATTCAGCCCACGTATACCAGGGAGGACGAAATGAAGAAATGCTCGGAAAATTACTGAAGGATTACAAACGTAAATCCTTTGTACTGGCCACCAAAATTCATACCCGTGAGATGAAAACTGAAACGGAGTTCCTGGAAGCGTTTGATTTGAGTATGGAGCGCCTGCAAATGGATTATGTGGATATTCTATACCTGCATGCATCCGACAGTCGTGAACATACCCTGGATCCACGTTGGGTAAATGCGCTGAAAAAAATAAAAGAAAGCGGCCGGGCCAGGCATATTGGTGTGACTACTCATAGCAATGAGCCTGAGGTTATCCGGGCGGCAATCGAAAGTGATTTTTATGATATTGTTTGTACATCGTATAATTATCGAATGGAGCATTTCCAGGAGGTAAAGGACGCCATAGCCGAAGCCAGTGCTGCAGGACTTGGCGTAATTGGAATGAAAACCATGGCAGGTGTATACCTTGACAAGGAGAAAACTAAAAAGGTGAATACCAAAGCTGCCTTGAAATGGGCCCTTCAGGATGAAAATATACATACCACCATCCCAGGATGTACCACCTTTGAACATCTGGAAGAAAATCTTGATGTAATGGCCAATCTTGAGATGACACCCGAAGAAAAAGCTGATCTTGAAGCTACAATGGGTGATGTCTCTATGTTCTGCACCGGATGCAGCGAATGTCTGCCTCAGTGTAAAAAGGGCCTGCCTATTCCTGATCTGATGCGCAGCTATATGTATACCTATGGGTATCGTGACCTGGCAATGGGGCATGAGGTAGTATCTTCCCTTGGCCTCGAAAATAATGGTTGTGCTGAATGCCCGGAATGCCCGGTAACCTGCCGGAGCGGGTTTAATGTAGCTGAAAAAGTACAGGACATCATCCGGTTGAAGGATATTCCTGCTGATTTGGTTGTGTAATACTTATTAAGAATATGATTAATATGAAGTTGAAGTTATTATTACCGGCTATCCTATCCGGTGCAACAATTCTTTTCTGCAGCTCACTCAAAGGTGCAGATGTTAGCTTTCCACAAATTGAAGGCTGGAAGAAGGCAGGGGAGATAAAATCTTTTGAACCAAACACATTGTGGGATTACATTAACGGTGCCGCAGAAAGTTATCAAAGTTATAATTTTGAATTGCTGGAGGTGTGTGATTATACATCAGGTGATGATTATATTACAGTTGAAGTCTACCGGCATGCCACCCCCGCACATGCTTTTGGAATTTATTCCACCGAGCGGCCCCGTGAAAGTGAATTTCTTGAAATCGGAACAGAAGGTTACCACGAAAGCGGAAGCCTTAATTTCTTGAAAGACAGGTATTATGTGAAAATGCACGCTTCAGGTAGTCAGGCCGAAAACGACTTGGTTCATGCGGCTGGTGCAATTGCGAAGCATATATCTGGTGAAAAAGAATTTCCTAAAGGAGTTTACCTGTTGCCAGAAGAAAACAAAGTGGCTAAATCCACCCTTTTTGTAGCAAAAAATGTGCTGGGTTATAGCTTTTTAAACAATGGCTACCTGGCAGATTATGAATCCCAGGCAGGTGATTACAGGGTGTTTCTTTTTGTTAAGGAAGATGTGGGTCCATTCGATGCCATGCTTAACGCATATTTCGAAAAATGTGGTTCAAAAAAGAAGCCTTCCGAAGGCATGTATGCCCTTGATGATCCCTACAATGGTATTGTTTACCTTACAATCACTGAAGATTATGCGGTCGGTACGCTGGATGTTGAGAAAAAAAACCAGGCAAAGGAGATTTTTTCAACGATGGATTGATCGAATAAAATTGTTTTAAAACATTAAAAAGCCGCTCCCGGAAAAAGTTCAGGAGCGGCTTTTTTATAATATGTTTTTTAGTTTCTGTGCTTTTCAGAGTTTAAAATCTGAAAGCAACAGTGGCTACAAATTTATGGGTTGTGGAATTGACATTGGCCACAGGACTAATATCATAAGCTAACAGGTTCTCTTCTTGTTGAAGATTAATGTAACCAAAATCCAGTTTCATTCTGTTTACCAAAACACCAAATCCTCCGCTGAATTGTTGTGCTGTGATATCATCAATGTCATTTGATTTGAATGGGTTATCGTAGTAGGCATAGCCTCCTCTGAAGAATAGGCTGCCAAAACGGATTTCAAGGCCGGTCCGGATGTTATTCACTGCTTTAAAAGTGTTTTCAATTTCATTGTTGATGTCACTGAAATTTTCATTATCCGACCGGAGTTTCATAGAGGAATAATCCATGTATTCATAATCCACACTTAAGATGGCGTATTTCTCATATTGAAAAGCCACACCTGCCTGAAGTTTCAGAGGAGTGTACACGGTGAACTCATTGACGCCAAGATCAGATATTTCATTTTTGCGAATGGCATTGTTTTGCAGTACATTCGAAGCAGTGCTAAATTCAGTTTCAATTCGTTGAATAGTAGGGGTATGGATGGCTGCGCTAATTCGTAAAAAATCAATCGGTCTGCCGATCACCCCAAATTTAAAGTTTACTCCGGTACCATATGTCAGGTAATTTTCAGTAAAATTGAAATCTTCAACATAAACATCGCCTTCAACCAGCGTGCCTTCAAAGGCTGATCCTGATGTGTTTTCAACATGATCAATGGTGCTTTCTCTTCTAAAACGGGTTATGCCAATGGCACCACCCAGATAAAGTTTGTCAAGGTAATTCGAACCAAGAGAAATGTCAAATTCGCTTGATTTACCGGTCCGTTGGTGCCTTTCTTCAATATAATGCCCAAAAACTGGTTCGGCTAACTCATTCAACATTTGATAATATCCAAAATCGCTCATATAATCTACATCATTATACACGGGCAGACTGTTAATTTCTTCATCAGTGGCATCCAGAAAAGCCTCTTTTGTCACAGGATCAACAAAGTAAATGGCATCTGTTGCAAGGGCCATGCCTTCATAAAAATAATTGCCCATTTCGCTATTTGCATTATAAGCAAACTCGTCAAGCAGTGAGCCTTGCGCATTGTTTGTGTTAAAAAATATATTTTGTTCAAAGGTGTTTGTTCGATTAAACCCAACACCAAGATTTACAGCCCGCCAATCAGCATTCTGAACCGGAAAATTAAATACAAACCCCAGATTATTAAGGCTAAAATTGTTCTTAAATTCTTCGTTTTCCGTTTCGTTGTATGTTGTAGCTGAATTATTAAAATATAAATTAGGTGAGAAGGATAATTCCGATGAACGATAAACACCTAATCCGGCCGGATTTATAGTAATGGCAGAAAAATCACCGCCCAATGATCCAAAAGCCCCACCCATACTCTGGAACCGGGCTGTTCCGTTATAAAATTTCTGACTTGTCCTTAATGCGTCCATATAAGTCTGCCCGAACGCGGGGAATATCATGGCCGTTATTATACTAATTAGAAATATTTTTTTCATAATTATTCGATTTTTATTGTTTTGGTAATTGTATCCGATTATAAACAATAAGGGCATGAAGTTAATACAATGGCGTTTTACCCTGATATTAAATTCATGCCCTTGTATCTATTTAAATAGCATTATGGTAGCATTTATTTTTCTCTGTCTCAAATCTTAGCGTCTGCTTCCGCTGCTTCTTGAGCTGCTTGAACCACTGCTCCTTGATGAGCTGCTGCTGCTACGGCTCGGTGAGTAGCTACGTGAACTACCGGAGCTGGGGCTTGAGTAGCTGCGTGAGCTTGAGCTACGACTTGGTGAATAAGACCGTGAGCTGCTGCTTCTGCTGGGCGTAGAATACGACCGTGAACTGTTGCTTCTGCTGGGCGTAGTATACGACCGTGAGCTGCTGGAAGGCCTTGAATAGCTTGAGCTGCTTCTTGAGCCTGAGCTTGGACGCGAATAACTGCGTGAGTTGGATCTGCTCTGGCTGGGTCTTGCATAAGACCTGCTTGGTGTCGATTGTCTGGTAGTCTCCTGCTTTTGCTGTCCGCTGTTACGGTTATATGAGGGCCTGCTCGCTGCTGACGATGGACGTGTATATCTTGGTGTATAATTACCCCGGTTGTCATCAGTAGAACGGCGTGTTTCTGTACTGTTGGCCGAACGTGATGTAGCTGTTGAAGGCCTTGCGTAATTGCTGCTTCCGTTTGATGTACTTACCCTGCGGTTAGTAATACCGGTATTTCTGTCAGTCCTGTCATTGGTACCTTCAGTTGCACGTTTTGTTTCAGCAGTCCGTGTTGTTGCAGCTCTGCTGGTACTGGCCCTTGATGTGGAGGCACGGCTTACGCCATTACCACCATCTCTGGTCTGGGCCCTGGTGGTACCCGACTTCAAAGCGCGCTCACCGCTCGAACGGGTAGTTGCACCTCTGTCAGCCCTTGCCCCTGCATTTCTGTTGCGTACCGGAATTCGGTCGTAATGCCTTACATTTGAACGGTAAGAATCATTGCCATAATAATACGGCGCAGAAGTATAATATCCACCGTAATGCCCGCCATAATATCCATCATAAAATCCATGACGGTATCCTCTCCAGTAAGGGGAATATCCATAGTACGGATAATGGTAGGAGTGGCTGTACCAGGGTGAATAATACCTCGAAGAATACCAGGGCGAACCAAAGCTTATGCCCACATGTAATCCCGGGGAGTATCCATAATATCCATAACTGGAATAAAAGGGGTCATATCCGTAATAAAACGGATCGTAAAAAAAGGGATCATAATATCCGAATGTGCTGTACCCGCGGTGGAATCTCCGCAAACGGGCAGCATAATGAAAATCATCACCGTAATAATAATTGTTCGTGATGTATTTTTCACCATCTTCTTCGTAATAATCATCTTCGATATAATCTGGATCATCGGAATAAGCCAGAACTTCATCTTCCTCATAATATCCGGTGTCGCTATATTCTGATGCCTCCAGCGATTCCTGCCCTTGTTTTTCAAGCAGATATCTTTCGTAATCGCTGAGTTCCCCGGCATTTTCAGTTTGCTTCTGAGCCGGTGCCGGCTGTGCGGAATTCGTACTTGTGGTGACGACCTGAGCGTCATCCGGACTATAATAGATATCATCGTAAGCTCCTGAACCGGCGTAGTACCTGTTTGCACAGCTACTTAATGCCCCACTAGCTATTATGATAAGTAAAAATTTTGCTTTCATGATACAGCCTCCTGAAATTTTTCAGAAAATTAATAATATTTATTTACTTTGTACCTCATTTTTCAAATACATTAACAAAGTTACAAATACTATACCAAAGAAACAGTATGGCGAAAGTTTTAACCTC
>CAZZBU010000174.1:0-6631 GCA_964652315.1 uncultured Bacteroidales bacterium | reverse complement strand
GGGTGATAACTTACCGGCATCAGTGAAGCTGAGCATAAGAAACTACCCACCCTGGACACTTAAATTTAGTTTCGAAGCGCAATATTTTTTTAGCAGGACAATGTAAATAATGCATTGAACCATACCAATGATGGCATAAAGAAAAAAACTGGTTTCAGCAAAAGAGAACAACCAAAACGTGGGTAAAATGCCAAAGAGATACATAAGCGGAGAATATAAGAATACGGAAGCCACTGGTAGCATGTATACAAAATTCAGTCCTTTCATCCAGGTCATGGCTTCTACCTTTTGCGCGGCCTGGCTTACAATAATTAAAAAAACCTGTGGTCCGCATAAAGCAATGAGTACAGAGATGCCGATTGTTTCATAGAAGCTGGTGAAAGCATTAAGAATCAATAACATCATTATGGCTAAAAGGAAACCATAGAGAAAGCTGGTAATTAAACGCAGGTTTATAAGATAAGCATAATTGCGGGGCAGGATGTTGAAAACTGGCAGGAGGGCAGATTCTTTTTCATCCATGACAATGAAGGATAAAATAAACGCCGGAAACAAGGACATTACAACCAACAATACGGTCACCATGGTTAACTCATATTCTGCCACTTCTTCAACAAAGCCAATTAATGCTGGCAAACCGAACTTTAAAACCCCTAAAATTAAGAATGGAACAAAAGCCAGCAAAAGCAATGATTTATCACGAAAGATTATTCGCATGTCGTTTTTTGCCAGCTTGAATGCTTTATGAAATGCTGTTGTCGTCATTGTTGAGTTATGATATGTTTAACAAACATTTTACGCGAAATGAGGAAGGCAACAATCGTCCATCCCACCAAATAAGAGAATGAAAATGCAATATCTGCCAGGGTGGCTTTTCCAAAAGCAGCATCTAACAAGTTGAGGGTGGCCTGCGTAGGGACAATGTAAAGAATTTTTGATTCAGTAAACTGAAAAAAATTTAACAGGGGCAATACCGATGGCATGGTGTACAGGGGAATGATTAAAATATACTGGTTGAAGGTCCGTACTTTTGAAACCCCTGCAATTCCAATGAAAACAAATATAAAAGAAGTTAAACAAATGCTGCTGATCAGGTAAACCGGATTGAAATTAAAATTACTGGCTGCCAGCGACATGCCCAGACTGCTAACCACGGCGATAATGGTGAGCACAATGGCTTTTGACCAAATGTATTGCCAGTGTTTCACCGGACTTACGGCAACAGCCTGAAGCACATGGCTGTTTTTTTCAAACAGGATTAGAGCCCCAACAAACATAAACCCCAACATGGTGGGATCGGAAAAAATCATGAGTTGAAGGACCAGGGTTAAATCGTATTCTTTGAAAACAAAAAACACGCTGGCATACAGCAGGGTTACCAAAGCAGCCACGGTAACGATGTGATACCGCAGTGCAAATTTGAAATCCCAGATGATTAGATTGATAAATTTTTGCATCCCCAATGGGTTTAATTTAAAGTACTTCCGGTTACCTTTATAAAAATAGCTTCCAGGGAAGCTTCCTCCGTGTGCATTGATATGATTTTTCTTGATTGAATGATATCCAAAAATTTCTGGTTTTCTTTCAGTTCATCAAGATTGAACTCATCGGTTACCACCTCGCCATTCTCATATTCTATTTTTAATTGACGTTTTCCATACGCTTGTTTTAATTTCTTTGGTTCATCGATCGTGCTGATGTTTCCATTGGTAATAAAAGCCACTGTGTCCGACAGTTCATCTGCATCGTGCATGTTGTGTGTAGTAAGGAATATTGTTTTCCCTTTTGCTTTGAGATCAAGGATAATGTCTTTTATTTTACGGGCATTTCCAGGGTCCAGCCCCGAAGTAGGTTCATCAAAGAATAAGATATCCGGATCGTGGATGAGTGCCCGGATAAAATTGAGCCGCATTTTCATTCCCTTTGAAAAGAATTCCACGCGGGTGTCTTTGTCTTTTTCAAGGTCTACCATGCTTAACAAATCAGTGGGGTTTTTCGTTTTTTTGTCATAAAATCCTGCAAAGAACCGAAGGTTTTCTATGGCAGTGAGTTTGCCATAATGGTTGGGTAATTCAAATCCAACACCAATATGATTATAAAAATCCCCGCTCCATTTTTTCAGGTTTTTGCCGTTTATGGTGATGTTTCCTTCGTAGTTCGGCAGCAACCGGGTGAGTACCTTTTGGGTTGTACTTTTACCCGCACCACTTGGGCCAAGAAATCCAAATATCCTGCCCTGGTCAATGAAAAAACTGATGCCTTTGAGGGCTGGTTTTTGTGCATTTTTGTATGTCACCCGGAGGTTCTCTGCTGTTATCATAGGTTGCGTTTTAATCCGTTTTTAAATATGTAAGCTATTTTTTTAATGATGGCCATAACCTCTTCCTGTTTTAAAGCCAAAACCGGTTGTTTTTTTCTGATGTTGTCATTGAAATCGATGTTGTACTTGAGTACCAAATAATCAAAAACACTGACTTGAGTTTCAATGATCATAAAAGCTGCAATCTCCGGGTCTATCAGAGGGTTGAGTTTCCCGGCTGTAATGTATCGATGAACAATATCAGTGGTTATTTTAAGCAGCCATTTTTTCATTTGCAGGTTTAAGTTGCCAAGGGCTTTGTTGTTTCTTTCGTTCAATACATTGAAAAGAAACCCACTATGTACCGGATGTTCAAGATCGAAAATGATTTTTCGCGAAAAGTTTTCAATTAACTGATCAAAAAAATCATTTTTTTCAGGGTTAAAATATTCATCCAGTTTTTCGAGTCGAAGCTTGGTGGCATATTCAAGTAAATATAAATATAAGTCTTTTTTGTTTTCAAAATACTGATAGATGCTTCCCTTAGCGATGCCCAATTTTGCCACTACCTTTGAAATGGAAGCATTGTTGTAGCTGTTGATTGCAAATTCTTCGAAAAAAGCATCCAGTATTATCTTTTTCTTTTCTTCAGGTAACCGGTGAAAGGTTTCTTTCGGCATTGTAAAAAATAATTATATGACTATCCGGTCACAAAGATAAGGGTTTTTATGTGACTACCTAGTCATTTGTTATATTTTTTCATATCAGGTATAAGGTTCTGATGCCATTTGCCCAAGTGCCGGATTAAGATTTATTTCTAAATGAATATAATTAATCGATTAAATGTTTGTTGTTTAAGGAATTATACTATATTTTAGTAAAAACAGTCTAAATATGAAAAAGCATTTTCGGTTATTGCTGATCTGCGGTATTTTAATCCTTCCTTCCTGTGGTTCATCGAGTCGCGTTTCCGTAGATCCGTGGCCCGGACTTTTCAAATTAAAGGAAACCAATCGTGAAGGGTACAAGAAATCAAAAAAGCGTGATAAAAAGCTAAAAAAGCTGAATAAAGAAAGACATAAAAATCATTAGAATTATCACATTCCTTCTTCCTCATCCACAAATTCAAAATCAAGCTGTTTTTTGGCCAGGTTAGCGCGTACGATCCGTATTTTCACAGGGTCTCCCAATTGGAATACCCTGCCATATCGCCTTCCTACCAGGCTGAAGTTTTCCTCATCAAACTCATAAAAATCATCGGCAATGTCGCGGATGGGTACCATGCCTTCACATTTATTTTCAATAATTTCAACATAGATGCCCCAGTCTTTAACCCCCGAAATAATTCCCTCATATTCGTTGCCAATTTTATCCATCATAAACTCTACCTGTTTGTATTTAATGGACGAACGCTCAGCTTCGATGGCTTTACGTTCCATTTCAGAGGCATGCCGGCACCATTTTTCGTAAATCGTTGCATCCTGTGATTTTTGTTTGTCGAGATACATGGCCAGCAAACGATGCACCATCATATCCGGGTATCGACGGATGGGCGAGGTAAAATGAGAGTAATGCTTAAATCCCAGACCGTAGTGTCCGATGTTTTTCGTTGAATAGGCAGCCTTGGCCATGGCCCTCAGGGCTAGGTTTTCCACTACATCCTGTTCTTTTTTGCCTTTTACGGTGGTAAGGATGTTGTTCATGCTCTGGGATATTTTTTTGGTTGAAGCAGTGTTAACATTATAACCAAATTTCCTGACAAAGAGGTTGAAGGATTCCAGTTTCTCCGGATCAGGTTTATCGTGTATCCGGTATACAAAGGTCCTGGCTTTGTCTTTTGGTACTTTTCCAATCAGGCTGGCCACTTGTTTATTGGCCAGGAGCATGAATTCTTCTATAAGCTCATTGGCTGGTTTCATTTGCTTAAAATAAACCCTCAGTGGCTTGCCTTTTTCATCGATTTCAAATTTCACCTCGTCGCGTTCAAAAGCAATGGAGCCTTTTTTAAAGCGGTCTTCCCTCAGTTTTCGGGCGATGCTGTTGAGTGTAAGGATTTCTTCTTTCATGTCGCCATTGGCCCCATCGATTATTTCCTGGGCTTCTTCATAGGTAAATCGTTTGTCGGAATATATCACTGTACGTCCAAACCATTCGGTCAGTACATGGCCCTCTTCATTCATTTCGAAAACGGCTGAGAAACACAGTTTTTCCTCATGCGGGCGAAGCGAACAGATAAAGTTTGACAAACGTTCGGGTAGCATAGGTACTACTCTATCGACCAGATATACCGATGTACCCCGGTTCAGCGCTTCAATATCAATGATTGATTTTTGATCGATGTAATGAGTGACATCGGCAATGTGGATACCCACTTCAAAATTGCCATTTGGCAGCGTGCGTAATGAAAGTGCATCGTCAAAATCCTTGGCGTCATGGGGATCAATGGTAAAAGTTGGTACATCGCGGAAATCACGCCGTGACTTGTAATCATTATCTGTAATTTTTTCATCAATGGCTTCTGCTGCTTTTATGATTTCCTCTTCAAACCGGTATGGCAGCTCAAACTCAGCCAGGATGGCGTGCATTTCTGTATCGTTATCACCCACATCACCCAGGACTTCAACAATTTCACCAATTGGGTTTTTTGCCTGCTTGGGCCAGTCGGTAATCCGGCCAACAGCTTTCTGACCGTTCCTGGCATTATTTAAATATTCAAATGGTATGAACAGATCAAAAGGAAGCGTTTGCTCCGGAACAAGAAAGGCATAGCGCTCTGAAACTTCCATAATTCCTACAAAAGTTGTTCTGGCGCGTTCGAGTATTTCTACAACCTCGCCTTCATAATTTCGTTTTTTACGGTGTGCAAAAAGGTAAACCTTAACTAAATCACCGTCCATGGCATGGTTCAGGTGCCGGTGTGCAACAAAAATATCCTCCGAAAATTCTTCGGTAACTACAAAACCATATCCGGCTTTTGTAATATCTATCCGTCCGGTGATGTATCCCGGTTTTGATTTTAATTTAAATTTGCCTCTTCCTGTTTCTTTAAGCTCATCGCTCATGACAAGCTCATTTAGGATTTCATTAATAAGCTTCCGCTCAGCACTGTCTTTTACCATTAACTGGGCTGCCAGTTGCTTGTAATTATATACCTTAGCAGGATGCTGGTGAAAAACAGTCATGATGCTGTTTATCAGAGCTTTTTTATTTAAGCCACCTGATTTTGTTTTTTTGTTTTTCTTTTTTAACATAAAATATTTCGGAATTTTACGCTAAAGTAGAGATTTATCATGAATTACAATATTTATTGCTCATGCAACTTGTTATGCTTCATATTTCACTTCATTTTCCAGTTCTTTGCCTTCGGCATATTTTTTAATGTTTTCCATGGTAGTTTTAGCAATGTTCTGCATGGCTTCCCGTGTGAAAAATCCCTGGTGAGAGGTGATAATTACATTATTAAACGTGAGAAGGCGTGCCAATACATCGTCTGTAAGCACTCTGTCTGACAGGTCTTCAAAGAAATACTGGCTTTCTTCTTCATATACATCCAGGCCGGCCGAACCGATCTGCCCACTTTTCAGATTATTAATCAAATCGTTGGTGTTTAAAAGCTTACCCCTACCGGTATTTATCATCATGACTCCCCGCTTCATTTTCTTGATATTTTTTTCATTGATGATATATTCCGTTTCCGGTGTCAAGGGGCAGTTTAGTGAAATTACATCCGAAAGGTTGAATAATTCATCAAGCTCTACATATTTCATATGATGTGCTTTTTCAAATTCTTTGTCGGGATATTTATCATAAGCTATCACGTTCATTTTAAAGCCTTCCAGAATTTCAATCAGCGTTTTGCCTATTTTGCCGGTGCCAATTACACCGGCTGTTTTTTGGTAGAAGTCAAATCCCATCAGTCCGTTCAATGAGAAGTTGGCATCACGGGTCCGGAAATAGGCCCTGTGAATTTTCCTGTTAAGGGTAAGCATCAGGGCCAGGGTGTGTTCCGCAACAGCGTGTGGAGAATATGCCGGTACCCTGGCGACTGTTACTTTATCCCTGGCTGCTTTTAAGTCCACATTGTTAAATCCCGCAGAGCGAAGAGCAATCAGTCCCACCCCATATTCATGAAGTTTGTCGATTACATTCTTATTTATAATGTCGTTGACAAAAACAACAACGGCATCATATTCCATGGTAAGAATGACATTTTCTTCGCTTAACTGAAATTTAAAGTATTGAATTTCATAATTGTATTCTTCATTCACCTTGTTAAAAACTTCTCTGTCATATGGTTTGGAATCAAAAAACGCTACTTTAAAACTCATTGTA
>CAZZBU010000173.1:0-6682 GCA_964652315.1 uncultured Bacteroidales bacterium | reverse complement strand
AAGTTGGTGTTTTACAACTCCCTGGATTAGTCCTTTGGCTAGTGGAGCCGCTTTTGTTCTTTAGGTTTTTCGCAATTCCTAATTTTCCATTTTCAAAACAGGGGGTTATTTTAGCTAAAATTACATCATCATCTTGAAAATAGGTGTAACTACCTCTCACATCTTTAAGTTCCTTTTCTTGGTTGCTAGAAAAATACATTTGTTTTTATTGTTTTTTTAAATAAATCATATTTATCAAGAGTATTGGGAGCAAATTTAGTTGTTTTCGGGAAAATATCGGGAATATAAAAAAGGATTAACCTGTTTTTCAACTGATTAATCCTTTAAATTGTCGGGGTAGCAGGATTCGAACCTGCGACCTCCTGCTCCCAAAGCAGGCACACTAACCGGGCTGTGCTATACCCCGAAATTTTCTAGTATTTTGTTAGTAGCTGAGGTCCTTTTCTGCGACCTTCCCTCGCCTTAGGCGAGGGACTCACTAACCGGGCTGTGCCTGTCTGCCGACAGGCAGACTATACCCGAATTATTATTCTTATTGATTTTTAAGAACTAGTTTTTTAAAGCGGTTGCAAAGGTATTGATTTTGTTAAAACACACAAATAAAATAGACTATATTTTTTTAAATGTAGCAGATTTTCTTTACGCTAGGATCCTGTCTTAAAATGTAAAATAAATCGATATAATCATGAGTTTTGTTTAATTCATCACATAATAATTGCCTTTAGTGGAAAATCAATAATGTTTTTGCTATTTGATTTAACTTTTTTTAATTTTTGCAATTTAACTTGGTTGTTTATTTGTTTAAATAAAAAAAGGTCCACATATTTAATTGATGCTAATCCAAAATTATTATTACTATGAAAAAAAAAGCAATACAAAACCTGTTAATTTTTGCGCTAATAATTGGTTTTACAAGTTGTCAAAAAGATGAAGAAAATGATCCAAATGCGCCGGAAGCTTGTTTTACAGTATCCGGTGAAATGTTTGCCACCGGTACCACAGAATTCAGTTCCGACTGCTCAGTGAATGCAGCCGAGTATGCCTGGGATTTTGGGGATGGAGCTACATCAGACGATGCAAATCCTGACCACTCCTATTCCGAAGCAGGTACGTATACCGTTGAACTTACGGTTACAAATGATGCCGGCGACACGGATGCTTTCACCATGGAAATAACCATTGAGGCACCGGAGGTCTATGAACATCGTGGAGACATTACTCAGGATGAAACCTGGGAAGCTGGCGTACATCATATAACCGGTGATGTAAATGTTGAAAATGCAACACTTACCATTGAGCCAGGTGCTGTTGTCCGGTTTTCGCAGGGTACAGCCTTATATGTTGCCTATGGCAGTGCCAATAGTGGTCAACTGGTTGCCAACGGGGTGGATGATAACGACATTTTATTTACTTCAGCATCAGCTTCTCCATCAAACGGCGACTGGGAGTATATCTGGTTTGATAACGGCACATCCACTGCTTCGGCCATGACTTACTGCACCTTTGAGTATGGGGGTGGTTATTCAGATGATTATGGTCTGGTGCATTTAAAAGATGCCGAAGTAACCTTCAATAATTGTACATTCCGGTATTCTGCATCAAAAGGGATTACCCTGAATGAAAATGCAGGATTTCGGTCGTTTGATAACAATGCGGTAAAAAACAATGATTTAAATCCAATTTCTATTTATGCCAACCAGGTACATTCCATTGGAACAGGGAATGATATTGAATCTTCAACAGGAATTCTTGTGCGGGGAAGTGATGTTGATCATGCTGAAGTTACATGGAAGAAACAAGCAGTGCCATACCTTATTGCAAATGATGTTTACGTGCAAAGTTCAACCGGTGCTATACTCAATATTGAAGATGGAACAACCATTGCCTTCTCAGGTAATGCTGCACTGTACGTAGGTTATTCGAGCAATACTTTCGGAACTCTGAAGAGTGTCGGTACGGTGAATGACCCTATAACCTTTACCTCTGGAAGTGCTTCGAAATCAGAAGGAGATTGGGATTTCATCTGGTTTGGCAGTGGTACTTCCTCAAACACCACACTGGATTACTGCATTTTTGAATATGGGGGAGGCTATTCTGATAATTATGGGATGATCCATTTGGAAGATTGTGAAATCGCGATGCAGAATTCCACCGTTACCAATAGCCAGTCGTATGGCATCAGTGCAAATAATGAAGCCGGATTTGATGAATTTACAAATAATACAGTCAGGGATAACGAAAGCAACGCCCTGTCGATTTATGCCAATTATGCTCATACGATAGGCGAGGCGAATAGCATTACTTCGGACCTGGGGATCCGCGTAAGGGGTGACGACGTGAGTGGGTCGAATCCTGTTTGGTACCCACAGGATACCTATTATCTAATTGCTAGCGATGTATATGTAGGTAGTGAATCAGGAACAAACCTGACCATTGAACCTGGCACTGAATTGCGTTTCGCGAATAACGCAGCATTGTACGTGGGCTATCGCTCCGGTACTTTTGGTAACCTGATTGCTGACGGTACAGCTACTGATCCTATTATATTTTCATCGTCTGCACCCGAAGGTTCACAATCACCCGGCGACTGGGAGTTTATATGGTTCGACGAGGGAATAGGTTCGGCCACCATTATGAATTATTGTGAAGTGTCCTATGGTGGAGGGTACAGCGACAATTACGGAGCCATACATTGTGCTGATACCGGAACTGATAAACCAGTGATATCCAATACAACAATATCGTATTCGGGCTCATATGGAATATCCGCAACCAGCGGAAGTACACCTTTGCTCACAAACATGAGTTATTCGAACAACCAACAGGCAAATGAAGACTTAAATTAACAAAATTGGTAGAATATAAAACGATCTAAAACATGAAAAAGAAAATTATTATACCACTTATTGTTTTGTTAACGTTATTGTCAGGAACCTCACTCCAGGCACAGGAAGAAAACGCCTATGCTGAAGGCGACAAAATTCTTAACGTTGGATTTAGCTTTGGTAATATTGGCTATGGTTTTGTTGGAACAAGAAGTATTGGGATACCCCCATTGACTGCCTCGCTGGAGGTTGGAATTCATGAATATGTCAGTGTTGGAGGGTATGCCGGTATTGCCCGCTGGACATATGACTGGAACACAAATTATAATTATAGTTGGACTTTTCTAGCGGTAGGCGGCAGGGCTACTTTCCATTATGTACCTTTATTGAATGAAGCCCTGGATATGGGCATCGATGCTACCAAGTTTGACTTTTACGTCTCGGCTGTGGTAGGGCTGGAGTTCAGAAGCTGGTCTTCTTCCTACGATGATATCCCGGGAATTGATTATGATAACTCTGTGAATGCAGTCTTTGGTCCCTTCCTGGGTTGGAAATATATGTTTAATCCAAACTTTGGAATTTTCATCGAAGGCGGCCGCGGTGCACTTGGCTGGGGAACCATCGGGGTGTCTGCTGTATTCTAAAAAAACAAAGACAAACATAAAAAAAACCTGCCCGATTTGCTTTGGGCAGGTTTTTTTATGTTTACGTAAATGTATTTCCAGGATACAACCAGGTAAAAACGGATAACCAACAAATTATTTGGTAATGATATCATCAATTTTTAGCTCAACAACCTTTCCGTATTTTTCAAGCGCAGCCATATCTATTTCGCGCTTGTCTCCGGTAATGGTAAGTGCCCAGGGTTTACCTTTTACATTTGAATCATAGAATGCCAGAATGTCGTCGAATTCAATTTCCTGGTAATCATCAAACTTAATCTCTCTTGGATCTTTATTATATCCCTGCTTTTGCCAGTTTGATACTATCGCTGATTTATTCCTGAAACTTGGTTGATTAGCATTAATGGATACTGTCAGGTTTTTCCTGATATCATCGATCCGTTCTGGTTTTTCAGGCATATCTTTTAAGATGGATGTAAATACTTCCACGGCTTCAGCAGTTTTATCAGCCTGCGTTGAAAGCCAACCGGTGAAATATCCGGGTTTATCCAGATAAAAAGAGGGGGAATATCTTCCATAAGTGCCATAAGCGAGTGAGCGAAATTCACGGATTTCCTGAAATATTATTGACGACATGTTTCCATCAAGATAGTCATTAAAGCCATCCATTTGCACCCGGCCTGGCTCATCATTAACGGCCCCTTCAATGAATACATTGATATGACTTTGTCTGGCCTTTTTATTGTTTACAAAATAAATGGTGTTTTGATTGTATTTTTTCCTTTCCAATTCAATAAATCCTTTGCTTTTTATCCGGTCACCGGAAGTATCGAACGTGCCTGTAAAGATTTTCCGGAATTCATCCGCTGTTTTTAAACCGCAGTAATGCACCTCATATTCATAATTAAGCACCTCGTTGAGTTTGTTAGTCAGGGCAGAAGGTGTCAGTTTTTTTATCTCTTTCACCCCGTATCGTGCAATGTATTTTGATTCATCGCCATAGAGCATGTATTGTTTCAGGACATCATTTGAAGTCATCAGATCCTTTCCTTCAAATTTGTGTTCCATTTTAAAATCCTCAACCAGTTTCTTAAGCTGATGTTCGTCTACAGTTATTTCTTGAAGAAGTTGATTGATTAGCTTCAGGGTTTTTTCCAGATTATCTTCCAAGCCTGTAATGTTAATCGTTAAGGAGCTCAGGTCATTATAGGCATAAAAATCGCAGCCAAGAAGTTGGAGTTTTTTTCTGAATTCCTCAAGCGATACATCTTTAGGCCTGGCAAATTCAAATGCGCTGGCTGCCTGGTTTACCATTGGATCAGCATAATCACCTTTCCCGTAAATAAGTTTAATTGAGAAAATTTCATTGACAGGGTTATTGGTAACATACCCTTTAATTCCTTCTGCAATGTTCACGGATACTACATCTTTTTCAAAGTCGATGAATCTGGGTTTCATCTCTACAGTTGGCATTGCCTCGATGTTTTTGGCATATTCAGACATCATTTCTCCATTACTCGAGGGTACGGGTTTAAATGGCGGCTTTTCAATTTTATCTTTTTTCCTTAGCCCCATCTTTGAATGAAATGCCAAATAATTCTCGCTAAAATATTTGTTAGCAACCTGCACCACCTCTTCCTTAGTTATGGCATCAATCTCCCTGGATGTTTTGAGTAGATTTTCCCAGGTGTCGTCATAAACAAAAACATCAGCAATAGCATAGGTTCTCCAACGCATATCTTCAAGCATACGCTCGTTGTTTTTTTTCATCTCGGTTTTGATGCCATTGAACAGTTCATCGCTAAAGTCGCCACTTTTTAGCTTTTCTATCTGTGCCAGTATCTTTTTTTCTGCAGCATTCAGTGATTGTCCAATAATTTTTGGCACATAAAATATTGCATTGCCTCCTACTTCGGTAAAAAATAACTCTATAGTTCCTGCATACAATATATCATTGTCTTCTCTTAGTTTATCCAATAATCCGGTTGAAGCATTGTTGTTTAACAAATGGTTGCATACCTGCAGCTTAATTTCATCAGGGTGGTTCTTAGGAATTGACCGGTATCCCAACACTCCTATCTTAATTGGGGTTAGTCGCCTGGTAACTTGTTCTCTTCCGTCAAAAGGTGGCTCAGCCAGGTTTAATTCAGCTGGTTCTTCTCCTTTTCTCCATTTTCCAAATTTTTCTTCGATAACGGGTTTTACCATATCAGGATCAAAATCTCCTGCAAGGATTAAGGCCATATTGTTGGCAACATAATATTTATCAAAATACCCGGCCATTTTTGTCAAAGAGGGGTTTTTAAGATGTTCGGTCGAACCAAGAATTGTCTGTTGCCCATAAGGTGATGTTTTAAAAAACTCTTTCATGACTTGTTCAAACAATACATCCATAGGATTATCCGCATAAAGATTCTTTTCCTCGTAGACGGTCTCCAGCTCTGACTGAAATAAGCGAAAAACGGGATTTTCAAAACGATGGCTGTAGACTTCCAACCATTTTTCTATTTGATTGGCCGGGAAACTGTTATAATACGAAATGCGTTCATAACCAGTACCGGCATTAATGGCCTCTCCGCCCATTCTGCTTAATATTTTATCTACCTCGTTAGGAATAGCATATTCGGCAGCTTTAATGGATATCCTGTTAATCTCGGTTTGAATTTTCAGCCGCGCATCTTCATTTATTGTGGCAGCTAATTGATCATACAACGCGGCAATACTATCAAGGTACAGACGCTCTGAGTCATAATCAACCGTACCAATTTCATCTGTGCCTTTAAACATTATATGCTCGAAATAATGTGCAATGCCGGTTGCGTCTTTAGGATCTCTTTTTGAACCTCCCTTAACAACCACCATGCCATGGACCATAGGTAAATTTTTATCCACATTAAGATAAACGGTAAGGCCGTTATTAAGCGTGTAAGTCTCAACCTTCAGGGGATCAACCTGTGCAAAAACATTAAAACACAAAACAATAATTACGGAAAGGGTTATAAGATTTTTCATTTTGGGTAAAATTAAAAGGTTATTTAGGCCAAATATATAATATTTTACAACGGACCCATTCTTTGCAGGAAAAATTAGCAACAATTTATTTCAAATAACCTCTGCAAATGCCACACCCTGTTTTATGGTTGTTCCCTTACCATATACCCTTATGAGCTCTCCAGCCGAAGGCCAGGTCGGTTCGAACCCCCGGTACCCTTAACGAGTACGCCAGTTTAGTCT
>CAZZBU010000172.1:0-6688 GCA_964652315.1 uncultured Bacteroidales bacterium | reverse complement strand
ATGACATACCCCTTCCATTCAGCTCGAATTCATTGTTTTTCGGGCTGTTAAAGATTGGTGTTATTTCAAAGAACAAGGTTGGTAACTACAATTACCCGGGAACAAACCGATCTGCTTTCAAATAACCTTTTTTGCACTTTGGACAATTTGGTTTTTTAAAAGTCTGTATTAATCTAAGGATTTCATTCCATACCGGATCTTGTTTGACATGTGGGGTTTTCCCGTCTTCAAAGGTTTCCTCAAGATACTCATCATATTCCTGGGATAATACCTTTTTGGATATTTCCATGTTTTCTTTTCTGTACCGATTGGAAAAGATGCCATAATACCGGACTTTAAAAAACCCTGAAGGCAACACATGAAGTAAAAACCTGCGGATAAACTCATCGATATCAAGGCGCATCCTTCGGTATTTACCTTTTGTACGGTAATCTTTCCAGGAGAAAAGTACTTTCCCGTCCTTTACCTCCAAAATTCGTCTGTTGGTAATGGCAATACGAAACACATAGCGCGATAAATATTCCAGTACTTTTTTGGGGTTCCCAAAGGTTTTTTAAATTTGTCATAATATAAAATTTTAATGATTAAAACCGCAAGATGCAAACTTATTGGCAGGTGGCAAAAAAACCACCGCCGATAAGGCGGTTTAGTTCAACACACAATATAAAACAGTTGGGGTTCAGTGGTTTGCGAGCATTCGTTTTTCAATCCAACTTTTTCCACAGTGGATACGAACGCGCTCCGAAAACCCAACCGTTTCATAGTGTAAACCGTGAGATTGTAGTTTTCATTACTGGGAGCATTGACGGGGACGTCGCGAACCTGCGGGACGTAAAATAACATTTATAAGCCCGCCTTATGGTAAAAAGGGTTATCCTCCACTGCCTGGATACCAGGCAGGATAGAGGATAACCCAACCTAACATTACCAACTTTCCGGCTCTCCTAAATTTTAAACCAATAGTTCAATTTTGCCACAACCTGCAAGCGCTTCTGATTGAAGATTAGATCTGTATCATCCTTAATGACAATGTAAAAATCGCTTAACGGCCTGAAACGCCATTTCAGCAGGCTGTTTACATTGATATTATCAATCTGGGTGTTGTACTGCACAAGGGTTGTCCATGATAAATCGCGGGTGAAATTAACCTCAGCCCTTCCACCGATAAGGTGGTATGTGTTTTTCATGGCCAAATCAGGCAGGTGGTATTTAAACAGGTGATGGCTCATCGTAAAAACACCCCAGGGTTGAGCCCTGTATACAATGCTGTATTGTGTACTCAGTTTCCTGCCATTGTAAAACTTACCATATTCCGTTCCGACCAGCAGTTTTATCGATCTGGACTCACTGGTTGTCAAATGCATGTTTACAGACATGTCCTCATACGCCCCTGCAGGAAGGGGGCTGCCATTTTTTAATACATCGTTAGAGTATAACATTTTAAATTTTCCATACCGGGCCCCAATCAGGAAGGTGGCAAATCGATTGTTTTCAAAAAGGGCTGCCAGCCGGTATATGATTTCATTTAATCCTGTGCCGGGATGAAAATATGTGTTCAACTTTGAGCTAAGTTCGATAAACCGGATTTTGCCATTAGGATAAAGCAGGAATGCTGTGTAGTTGCTTGCTTCGGTATAACCTATCCTGTAGGTTGTATCAGCCAGGGCATCTCTATGGTAAAGCCGGGGAGTGTATCCCATATCAACAACATAGTTGCTGCCAATATGGTTTATGACTGTTTTGTTCCGGAGCAACTGGTTTCTGTATTCAAAATCAGTTCCGTAGAAATTAGCGTCGGACTTTGATTTTGGATGAAAGCTCCGGTGCATCATATAGGAATGGGTAAATGTGTTATTTGTATTTACAAAATCCAGTTCCAGACCGGCACTTCGGTTGTATTTCATCAGCCTGTGTGAAGGGTGTAATTCCTCAGGATTATTATTTATATCCATGGATTGCCGGTCAAGTAACAGGCCGGATATGGTTCCTTTTTTTAAAATTTTCTGCCTGACACTCACCGCTGAATAGCTTTGAGCCAACTCCTCTTCATGCGATTGTACCTGCATGTTTAATACCCCAAGGCGCAGATTGTTGGTGATATTTCCTGTAAGGCGTGCCCCCAACGTGATGGGGGTATGCTGCCAGTTTTTAATACCAATGCGGCGGGTATAGAAGGGTTTAATCCTATAGGCATCCGGTGAAACAATGGACAGATCTTCGTCGCTTCCCGGATTTGAGAATAAATCATTGTTTTCAAGGAAAAATTCCCGCTGTTCAGGTACCTTATACTCATAGCGATAAAAATCAATGTACTGTTTATCAACCTCTACAGTTGAAAAATCAGGAAATAAGGCCATGTCGAGGTTAATGTTCTCGCTAATGGCATATTTTGCATCCAATCCTGCTGTCATGCCATGAGAAATGCCTTTGTCATTATCAAATTCTTTTTCCAGGCTCGTTGAGACAGCAGGTTTTAATTCCAGGCGTTTTTTCGATGGTTTTGGTAAACCTGCTTCAAAAGTCATGGCCCCATTATAATTAAAATCCAGGCCGTTATAAGATGATTCAAATTTTGTCCATATATAGAAAGCATTGCGTTGCATGTCGTTGATGATGAAATTCATTCCCCATGTGGTAATGTCTGTGTTGTATTTTATGGCATCAAATGGAATGGCAAATTCATAATAGTATCCGTTACTATCGTATGTTACCTCTGCCTCCCAGGCGTTGTTCCAGTACATATCGAGCATGGGTTGCAGGCCCTGTTGAGATATAATTCCATCCTGTTTGGCACCTTCGGCATTAATAGCAAAATAATATCCTGTCTGGTTGGTGTTGGTAGGATCCAGGATAACTGAAAAGGCATCGCTCCGCCAGAAAGGACCGTTATCATCCCGGATTAAATTCTGAACAACAGGATGTGCTTCTTTTTGATGGAAAAATGCCCCAATGAATAAGTACTGGTCGTTGTAAACAAGTTTCAACGAAATGGGTGAATGGGCCAATGCCGTATCTACCGGATAGTGTTCCCAAAATTCCGATGCTGATGGTACTGACTGCCAGACAGGTTCATCGGGTTTGCCATCAACTATAATTTCTTCGTTGGTTTTAGTAATGGTGTAATGGTAGTCATCTGCATGGAACAATTGTGCCCCTGCATTTGCAGAAATCAGAATTATTAGTAAACAAGCGATTTGTTTCATGACAGATTTTTTTATTTTTGCAGCGAATATAAGCTGTTATCAGGCACAATTTCAGGAATATATGTGGATGGTCGGTAAAGCGGTGGGAATGGTTTATTGGTGGGGATATATGATGTTTAACCTGCCCGAAAGCGGATTTAGGCTGTCCATTTACAGATTCGTCGCATTTATTTTTATTTGATAAGAATTAGCTATACATTCATCCAGTAACTATGAGTAAGAAAATGCAAATGGGTTTGCCTGTTATATTTCGCCACCGTGTTTTATGGCATGTGTTATTCTGGCTGCTGGTGTATACAGGTTATACAATTAGCTATGGAGGATATGGAGCCGGCAATTACAGGTATGAGGCGGTTATCAATGCATTGCTTATGCCAATAAGGATACTCTTTACCTACCTGTTCATATATTTTATTCTTCCCAGGTTTCTGATGAACCGCAGGTATACAGCCTTTATCGGTGTAACAGCCCTGCATGCTTTTTTGATGGGATTTTTCATTTGGCTCACTTATTATTTCATTCATATTCCGGATTATACAACACATGGCGGTTTTCCGGTTTTTTATTTCCCAAAGATCTTTGTAAGCATCATCTCCAATTATGCCATTCCTGTGTCGGCAGCTATGATTACACTCTTTAAAAGCTGGTATCTTGATCAGCAATATAAGATGCGGCTTGAAAAAGAAAAGCTGGCATCTGAATTGAAGTATCTTAAAGCGCAGATTCACCCTCATTTTCTGTTTAATACGCTTAATAATCTCTATGCCCTTACCCTGAAAAATTCAAAAAAAGCACCGGACATTGTTCTGAAGCTCTCAGGGTTGCTGGATTATATGCTCTATCATACCAATACAAACCAGGTTGCATTGGAAAAGGAGCTAGCTGTGATTGACAACTACATTGAGTTGGAGAAGATAAGGTATGGCGACCGGCTGGACTTGCAGTACCATATTGAGGGTGATATATCCTCCTGCCGGATTGCGCCACTTACCATTTTTCCATTTGTTGAGAATGCTTTCAAGCACGGGGCAAGCAACGATGTATCCCGTCCGGTTATAGCAATTGATATTAAAACAGATGGGAATATATTTAGCCTAAAGGTTGAAAACAGTGTCCCGCAAAGAAGGACTGAAGACAACAATCATTCAAACGGACTTGGCCTGGAAAACATAAAAAAACAGTTGGCTTTGGTCTATCCTGATAAGCACAAGTTGCAAATTGATGCTGACCAAAAGTTTTTCAGGATATTGCTAACCATAAATTGTCAATCCTGAAATGAAAACAAAATGCCTGATTGTAGATGATGAGCCCCTGGCCATGGAAGTGCTTCAAAGTCATATTGAAAAACTTGACCACTTTGAAGTATCCGGCACATGTAAGAATGCTTTTGAGGCCATCAATTTTCTGCAGCGCCATAAAGTCGATCTGCTCTTTCTGGATATCAACATGCCTGAAATGAAAGGGACAGACCTGATAAAAAACATGCATCATTTGCCAAGGGTAATATTCACCACAGCCTACCGCGAATATGCCCTGGAGGGCTATGACCTCAACGTGCTGGACTACCTGCTCAAACCCATTTCATTTGAGCGGTTTATGCAGGCCATCAGTAAATACCAGGATACGGTAACTGATTCTTCGGATATCACATTACATTACAGCAGTGAGCCTGCGGAAACATTTGTTTATGTTCGCGAAAAACACCAGGTGCATAAAATCCTCACCGGAAATATTACCATGATTGAGTCGGTTGGGGACTATATAAAAATACATACCTGCGGCCAGCATATCGTTGTAAGAAACACCATAGCAGCCATGAATGAGATGCTTGATGAACAGCACTTTTTAAGAATTCACCGGTCGTTTATTGTAAGTTTGCGAAGCATTACCTCTTTTACCGCCAATTCCGTATTTATTGGTAAAAAGGAACTACCCATTGGGCCCAGTTACAAAAAAGAAGTATTTAAACGATTGAATTACACGAAATTTCATGAATAAACTACACAATATCAGACGGCCATTGCGGCTGTCTGACAATTGTAAATTTTCACCTCCTCTCCACCAGCTGACTCGCAATAAACCACAGCAGCAGGGAGAATAAATAGATGGTAATTCCGTACAGGGTGGTGATCATAGAAACCTTGATACCACCATATACCAAAGCAGGGCTGATATCACCTGCTTGTTCAATGGCCGTAAAAGCCTCATAAAAGCCAATTAGCTGGCCAAATATGCCTGTTACCATAGCAAACAAACCGATGGATTTGCCATATTTTAACTGACGCAGGGCTTTTTCCTGCTGCACCTGCTGACTGGTATACCCTTTTATGGTATGATATACAATCCATACAGTCATAACTACCAGTAAAAACGTCAGGATCCCCATAAAAAGAGGACCACCCATAAAAAATAAATTTTTCATCGTGTGTAAATTTAATGATTAAACCTACAGCCAAAGTAGTGGAGGTGCACGATTTTTTCAAGGTCGAATCCGGTACTTAAGCTGTTGTTTGTCGTCACTATTTTAAAATATGAGTAGTTTTAACGAATATAGCAGAAAATAATAAAGTAAAATGAAGCGCAAATCTTCAAATCCTTATTTACATGTGGCATACTGGATGGTTGTTATACTTACCCTAACGCTGGTATTTGGCCTGTCATGGGGAAACAACCTGGCAGCTTTTTATTTTGTCAGCATGCTTTTGCCCATTGTGCTGGGTACTTCATATTTTTTTAATTACATCCTGGTGCCCGGGTATTTTATGACCTAAAGGTATTTTTGGTTTGCTTTATATTCTGTTTATACCATAATAATATCCTTTTACCTGGAAACCCTGGTGTTGATGTTTTCATTTATCTACCTGGGGAACTTTAACTTTCACAACCTGGGGCCTAATGCTTCTGATACCGTTTTGTTGGCTGTTATTTTGTATTTGCTGGTTTTTTTGGGTTCATTTTTATTGTTGATTCGCCAGATTAAAGAAAAGCAGCAGATCATAGCCCGGTTAAGTGAAGAAAATGATAAAATGAAAAAATCTTTCCTGGAGGTAACCTCAAAAAGAAAACTGGTTAAAATACCTTATGAAAACATTCTTTATATAGAGAGCCTTGCCGATTATGTCCGGATTAATACCATGAATGAAAGCATCGAGAGCAAAGAAAAAATCAGCCACCTCGCATCCCGGCTGCCGGAAATATTTATGCGGATTCATCGGTCATTCATTATAAACAGGGAGAAGATTAAAAGCATTTCTTATGATGAGGTGGTGGTAAGCGATGTGTCCCTCACCATCGGACGAAGTTACCGGAAAGAGGTGCGGGAAGCATTGAAAGGATAAATCACAACCAACAATCGACCAAGAACAAATAAATTCCAGTGTTTAATAATCAAAAATCAACCAGGGATATCCTAATTGTTTCGTTGTCCTGTGTCAGCTAATTTCTACAAATTGTATGCTTTGACTTCCAGCTTCCGTCTCCGGTCT
>CAZZBU010000171.1:3537-6762 GCA_964652315.1 uncultured Bacteroidales bacterium | reverse complement strand
TTACTACCAGCCTGCCACCAATGATTAATCCGGCTAATCCAACCACAATAAAAAGCATAGTTTTAGCTAAAGGCTTTTCTTGGATCATTTGATCATCAGGCAGTCCTTCTGATTTCAAATTTTGAAAAATATACACCATAAAAACACCAAAAAATACAAGCAGTCCAACACCTTCAAACCTGGAAACCGCCATCTGACCGGCAGGAGCAAACAAAAGGGCCAAAGCCAATACCAGGATGCCGATGAAAAGTGAAAAAGGGATTTCACGCCATACCGTCTTGATCTGCACAACAATGGGAAGGATCACTCCTGAAACACCCAGGATGAGTAGTAAGTTAAATATATTGCTCCCGATTACATTGCCCAATACCACATCATCAAGTTTTTGGGAAGAAGCAATTAAATTGACAACCAACTCAGGAGTAGAGGTACCAAAAGCCACAATGGTAAGGCCGATAACCAATTCGGAAATATTAAACCTTTTGGCCAGAGAAGACGCACCGTTTACAAGCCAGTCGGCACCCAAAACCAGCACAAAAAAACCAAGGACGAGGAAAAGTATGTTCAATAGCATAGGTATAAAAGATTTTTTTTAATTTTATCAAGCATAAAAAAAATGCATTGTTCAAAAATAGGTTGATTTTTGGATTATTAATGTTATAATTTAATTTTGCACTGATGTTTATTTTACACGACTAATTGCTTTATTAGCCCACTGATAGTGCCCCGTCGGCGCTTTACTCTCAAATGAACCCTTGAAAATATAATGTAGTTTATTGTTCGTAAATTTTAGCCTGCCACAGGCCTGGTATTTAGAAAAAGAAGCGCCAAAGGTGCGCTACCTAACCCTCATAACCAATTCTTTCGCTTAAAATAGTATACCAATAAAAGCCCGATAACAATGATACATCCCCAGAACACAAAATATCCATTCCGGTATTGCAACTCTGGAATGTATTCAAAATTCATCCCGTAAACACCTGCGATAAAAGTTAATGGGATGAAAATGGAGGCAAAAATGGTTAGCACCTTCATTACCTCATTCATTTTGTTATTTACCACAGTGTTATGGATATTGAGTTGGTCTGATACCATGTTGTTATACAACTCAATGGATTCATTCACCTGATTGACAATATCATTTAAATCAGTCAAATAGGTTCTGGTTGACTCTGTAAAAAATGTATGCTCAGACTTCATAACCTGAAACATAATATCTTTTAACGGTCGGATATTTTTTCTTAAATAACTTAGTTCGGTCTTATTCCGGTAGATCCTCTGGGAGAGATCTTTTTTGCTTTCATCAAACAATTGTGATTCCATCTCCTCAACTTTCTGGGCCAGTTGCACCACTATGTTCAGGTATTGATCAGCAAGGGTATCCATTAGGGCATACATGAGGTAATCATTGTCATTAAGACGCACTCTTCCCTTATGGTTACGAATACGGTCACGTACCGGATTAAAGGCCTGTGCTGTCATCTCCTGAAGCGTAAGCACATAATTTTTACCCAGTATCAGGGAAATTTGGTCTGTATGTATCTGTGATTCAATGGCATCATATTCCAGCATTTTCATAATAAAACCATCGTAACCATACCCATCATCATACTTTGGCATTTGATCCGTATCCATCATATCTTCAAGAAACAGGTTATTGATGTTAAATATTTTACCCACTTTATGAATCAGTTCGGTGTCATGAATGCCAAAGATATTAATCCAGGTCACCGAATTCTTTTCCAGGTAGGGTTTAACTTCTTCAATGGACTCTACTGTAAATTCATCAAGATAATCAGCATTGTAGTCCATCACATGAATGATGGGCTTATCCATCTTTTTGCGTCCAATGAAAATAAGCGATCCGGGTGCTTTTCCGGTGGATTCTGAGCGGTCTTTAATAAATCGTGCCATTACAAAATAAAGTTAAATCACAAATTTACCTTATCTAACTGATTTTTTAGTTGCATTGTTTTAAGTTTTCCTGGTTAAACGGTTATTCCATTGAAAAGCAATTCAATTATCCTGCCGGGTATAACTTCATTACCCTCATTGCCCGCAATGTATTCCAACGGCTGGCCTGACCGGCTTGTTCCATGTCAAAAAACCGTTCTCCGGGATAATGGGCCTGCACATTCCACAGGTAATCTTTTCTTTGCTTTTTTAATAACAGATCAATGGCATCCTGCATGCGTTCATCATAAGGAAACCGGGCGTACTGAAAGTAATCCAGCGCGCGGAGGATATCGTAATACCACCGCGATGGGTAAGGCAGCTTTGTGAACTGCGTTTTTATAATATTCCCCGTTTTATCCGATTTATACAACCGGTGCTGCAACACAAACTCTTGTGCCTGTGTGGCATCTTCCAGCAATTCATCCAGCCGGTAGGTATACCCTTGTTTTTTATATTCCTGAATCCCTTCCAATACGGAAATGGTGCTGTGTAACGAACTATGATGGGCTCCACTTCTGTTATACTGGCAGTTAAAACCACCGTCGGGCAATTGTTGGGACAAGATAAAATCAACCACCGAATGTAATTTCTGTTCAGGCATGAGGAAATATGCGAAATAGTTCAGTGCCATCCCATTGATGCACACATCGCTTTTATTGATGGTACCACTAGGATTGATACCCCCATCAGGCCCTTTTTCCTGTGTGAGAATCATCATTAAGGTATCCCTGATGAGCTGACAATCCGGGGAAATATTCAGGTTTCTCAATTCCAGGATGGTATAATGCGAAGAAGTCCATTTTGGCTGATAGAAGCCCTTGCCCCAATGCCCGGTAACATTCCTTTGAGCCAGGTAGGCTGCTCCCCACCCCTGCCTTTCGATGGCCTGCTGCAGGGCTGGTTTTTCAAGATTCAATAAATCACGACAGGTTTGATATTGAATGGCCACATCACCTTCGAGCAGCCAATCGATAATTTCGGGTTGCGTCATGATGCATCATTATTTAAGGGTCCGAATGTATTGAATCGTTTCCCTGATGCCCTCTCTGTATGGGGTGGGTTTAAAATTAAAATGGTCGTTAAACTTGGTTGAATCAAAGTAGTAATCGTATGTGTTTTGATACAGCATCTCTCCCACCTCAGCAATGGTTTTATCAACGAGACCTCCCATTTTAACCATCCAGGGCTTAAGCACACTGTACTTAGGCTTAGTGCCAATTTCATCTGCAACCCAGGACACAAATTCCTTGCAGGTTGGTGGGGGATTGT
>CAZZBU010000171.1:0-3437 GCA_964652315.1 uncultured Bacteroidales bacterium | reverse complement strand
CCAATTTCATCTGCAACCCAGGACACAAATTCCTTGCAGGTTGGTGGGGGATTGTCTGTTGGCAAATGCCAGATCTGATTCCAGGCCTTATCATCATTTACCAATAGATCTATCCCTTTGGCACAATCAGTGGTCAGGGTATAGGAATGAATGGTTTTATCTGACCCCAGACATTGTGCGGTTTTACCGTTCATGAGTTTATCAAATATCATGATATAAGGGGCGCTGTTGGTAGTGATGTAGGGTCCGTATAAATCTGCGGCCCTGGCGATGATGACTTGCAGGTTTCCTGCCTTAAATTCGCCTTCAAGTGACTTGGCAATGCCGGCACGCACTTCCCCCTTTTTACTCCAGGGGTTGTATGGTGTTTCTTCCGTCATTTTACCATCCACTTTACCATACATGTATACATTATCGAAAAACACAAAACGGGCTTCTTCCTGTTTACATGCTTCAGTACAAACAGCCATGATTTTGGGCCATAGTTCAGCCCACACCTTTTTGTCATAAAGTAAGCCGGCAAACAGGTAAACGATATCTGAACCTTTGACGGCTTCGGCGGTCTGCTGAAAATTCGACAAATCGGCCTTAACGGTTTCAGCTCCTTCCATGCCAGCCCCACTGCGGGATACCAACCTGATTTTTTCTTTTTTATTGATTAGTTCATGCGCGTAGCTTATACCTATAGATCCACCTGCACCTAACAGTGTATGTTTCATAATCTCATTTATTAGTTAATTACAAAAGTAGGGAGAATAGTTTCAAAATACAGGGAATAATCATAAAATAAGGGGATTAACTATAAATTTTCCTGTTAATTTTGTGCTTTAGTGGAGTTCATTTGTTGCCACAAAAACACAAAAAGGCGAAGTACCCAAAAAATTATGACTATACGCAGTAATTACTCGAATATCATTTTCTTCGTGAAACTTGGTTCATCAAAGTTATTTTCATAATATTCTACGAAAATTGTATCACCTGTATAAAGACCTGGTTGATAAACAGAATCATTCCATTGTTCATTGTCCCGGTATTCGAAGAAGATTTTTAAATCTGCTGGAACACCTGGTTCCTTCACGGTAAATTCCTGCTCCTTCCCTTCAAAATCATAAAGAGAAAAACTCCAGTTCTCGGGCTCAGCAGGAAACGTTTCCATCCACCAGATACCCCCCTTTAAAACAACCTTAAAATCTGTTCCGGCTGAAGTATTTACAGCCATGCTGTATCTAACCTCGGGCACAATAGTTAAAAAATCCGGATGGAGGATATTGGAACCATATTCTCCGGATTCAGGAAAATCCACTTGCGAAGTAGGTTCAAAACTGGTGTTTTCGATGAACTGGGTTATATATTTTTCAAATTCGGGAATGGTTATATTCATTTCCATTCCGGCATAACGTTCCTCCAGATTTTTTCTTATTGCATCAGGTTTAAGCAGTTTAGCCTGATTAACCAATGTGCTTCCCAGTTCTGCACTATTCAATACACCGTCTTCCCGAAGGTCCGTATTCAGATTAGCCAGCAATTCAGAAAGCCCGGCTTCTGTATGGTATCCCTGTAAGATTACCGATATAGCTAAAAGAATGGCATTTCCTTCTCCGTCTTTTGAGATATCAAGCAGCTCAGATTCCGCAATGGCATCAGACTCGATTTCAAATACCTTGAGAATCTCAGCCTGGGCCTGGCTTTTTGCTTCATTAAAAAGCATACCTGTTGAAACCAGATATTTTATCCTGCTCGTTTCAAGGTGAGATAAAATATTAATGTTTAGTGATGTTTTATTTGAAATATCAGAAACGGCCTGCAAACTAAGCTGGGAAGAAGAAACCTCCCCAGTTACTTCGTTAAAATAATATCCGTTGGCATGCAACTCAACAAATTGAGTTGACAGGTCAATGTTTGAAAATACAAAACTTCCCCGGTTATCTAACACCTGCGAACTAAAAGTTTTACCGGTTTGACTGAATGCATGGTTTAATTCGGACAGCGTTAGGGTTGTGCCATTAATAAAAGGCCCTTTTTGAATGAATCCATTGACTTCAGACTTATTAACCGGGGCAAACGTGTCCATTTGGGGTTTTTCTTCTTCACAGGTGGTAAGAAACAAAAAGCAAATAACAGATAAAAACAGGGTACATTTTTTCATGGTGGTACATTTTAATGATCCAATAAATTGGTTATTTAAAAAAACAATATAAAATTACAAAACACCCCATTGATTTACAAATTATTACACAAAATATTTGACTTACCTTGCGAACGGGTAATTCATTTACAATAATAAAAATCCAGGAAATCGAAAATCAAAAAGTATATTTAAGCGTGATAACGGAAATTAAAACAAGCACGCGTCAGGAGACGCGCGCCAGCTGGAAAATAATTAACCGCGGATTACACGGATTAAACGAATTATATCACTGAAATGTGTGAATAAAAATTAGCGGAAATTCGCGCAATTCGCGGTTTACAATAACTCTAAGACATGCTCACCATGTTACGACTTAAAGTGCTTTCACCGGCACGCAAATGCTAACAGGCATCACCCCGTCTTCGGGCTCTTTTGTGTACATTTCAAAACAGGCACCATCAGCAGGCTGGTAGCCGCTCTCAGGAAACCAGCTCCCGTATACCCAGCTCCAGGCATCGGCATAGTCGCTGGCTGTTAACTCAAAATCAGCTACCAGGTACTTACCCCCTTCAATGGTCATCTTACCAAACTCACCATCTACCTTTGTATCCTTCGGTACAGTTAGTGACACACTCATGCGTAACTTATCCTCTTCCGTAACCGAGGGATCATCGTGATACACCACAATGGACTTCATATCCTGTTGCTCAAGCAATCCACGAGGGCCCGCCCAGGTGAAAAGTTTGTTAAACAAGCGTTCAAACAGTTGTTCGTCACCCTGGTAAGGGCCGGTATGCCTGATGTAGGCAAGTGTCATTTCAGGAAGTTCTTTTACTTCCGCTCCTTTGTTTTGTTTCATATCTGACCTCCATTTTAAAGTTTGTGAATCGCTACAAAAGTAGGGGGAGGCCGTGTATTTGGGTTGATATATTTTGCGGTGCATTTGACGATTATTGCTCTCTGTTTTATCCGTATTGCGCCATGCGGTAGGTGATATGCCAAAATGATTTTTAAAATTCCTGGAAAATACCGAGATATCAGAAAAACCACATTCATCGGCAATATCAGAAATCGTAGCATGCCGGCTGTGAATCATTAAAAAAGCCGCACGTTCCAGCCGGATACGAGACACAAACTGAAAAGGCCGCTCCCCTGTCATTGCCCAGAAGATGCGGTTGAAATGATATTTCGAGAAATTAGCTACTCCGGCCATTTCTTCCAAAGTAAAGGCGTTGGCCAGGTTTTGCTCAACATAGTCCATAACCCTGTTGATGCGGGCAACATACTCCTGACGCAGGTTTTGATTTGT
>CAZZBU010000170.1:0-6781 GCA_964652315.1 uncultured Bacteroidales bacterium | reverse complement strand
ACAGCTTGCAAGGGACCTGGCATGAAAGAAGCTGTTGAGGATACATTCAGGATTCTCCCCTCTCCGTTTTCCAGCATTTTGGGTAATAGCAGACGTGTCAGATGGGTTAATGCACGAATATTCAGATGGATCATTTCTTCATCTTTCTTCCAATCCCGTTCATGAAACTTCCCATAACCCCCAAAACCAGCGTTATTAATCAAATACTTAACAAGGTATTTCTTTTCTGATATATGTTGGGTGATTTTCTCAGCACTTTCATTTTTTGTTAAATCAGCAGGAAAAATATCAACTGCAGTCTGATAGGTTGCTGTAATATCTTTTTTTATGGCTTCCAGTTTATCATTGTTTCTGGCTACCAACAGGCTGTCCCTTCCTTTTTGCGCATGGATGTATGCAAGTTCCTTACCTATCCCTCCTGAGGCACCGGTTATTAAAGCCAATTCTTTCATTTATTTATGTTTATAAATATTATTCAGTTTTCCATGTATTCCAAAAAACCTGCCAGGTCAATTCCCGAAAACTTTCTGTATCTTCCCCGGGGTTTTTAAGCAGATAATTTACATTGGCATAGATCATATTCATAGTCAGGTTCATAATATAGTCGACCGGCATGGATTTTATCCTGTTTTTTTCCATCCCTACTTTTACAAATTCAGCCAATGCCTGATGTAAATCAGATATTATCCTGTTTTCATGCACCTCATCCATAAATGGTGAGTTATGATATTGCATCAGGAACTGGAATTCACGTTGATGATCAATCCCCCATCGAAGCAATCCTATCCATATTTCCTTCAGTGAATCCTTAAAATGTTCGTTGCTCATGATCCGCTCAAGGGCTGTTTCATAAAACTCTGCTTTTAGTTTGAGAAATAGTTCAAATATCAGTTTTTCTTTGGTCTCAAAATAATGAAACAAAATCCCTGTAGAAAGGCCGGCTTTTTTACATATCGATGCCGTAGATGTATTATGGAAACCATTCTCAACAAAAAGTTCCAATGCTGCGCTTAAAATTTTATTTTTTGTGTCCATAATTTATTTGATTGACTAGTCAGTCAACAAAGATATCTTAATTTTGTTGAATCCCAACGGCATATTTTGTAAATTTGAATAACAAATTGACTAAGAATGAAACGCTCAGGACAGGCAGATTTACCGTTGCATTATGGAAAAGTACCTTCATGGTTGTACACACGCATGTCAGCCATGGGCAGTGCCATTCTGGAGGCTATTATCGAGGAATATGGCTCTTCAGAGGTACTAAGCCGCTTAAGTGATCCTTTTTGGTTTCAGTCGCTAGGCAGTGTGTTGGGCATGGATTGGCACAGCTCCGGAATTACCACCTCTGTCCTCGGTGCGCTAAAAAGCGGAACAAAGGATAAGGCCCAGCAACTTGGATTATATTTCTGTGGTGGCCGCGGTAAACACAGCTTAAAAACACCGGATGAACTCACTCAATTATCAGAAAAAACAGGTTTAAACGGCAATTCGCTGGTCCGGTCAAGTAAACTCACGGCAAAAATTGATAACACAGCCATACAGGATGGCTACCAACTATACCTGCATAGTTTTGTTGTAAATAACAAAGGTGAATGGGCTGTAATACAACAGGGTATGAATCCGCATAACCGGTATGCACGACGATACCACTGGCACTCAGCCACGGTTAAAAGCTTTGTTGATGAACCACATGCTGCGGTTGTTGGTGATAACCTGGGCGAAATCCTCAATTTGACGCACCATGAAGCCGGGATCACACGTCAGGGTGTGTTGAATTTAACCCATGAAAAACCAGAAAAGATTATTGATGAAACCCGGTATATGACCATGCCCGGAAATCATGATGTGCAGGAAAAGGATTTGGATTTAAAGCGATTGGGTGCCGCTTTAGCCATAGCTTATGAAGGCAATCTCCAGGACTTTGAATCCTTGCTTCTCGTGAAGGGACTGGGCCCGAAAACCCTGCGTTCCCTGGTCCATGTAAGTGAAATCATCCACGGTACACCCAGCAGGTTTTCTGACCCGGCCCGTTTTTCCTTTGCTCATGGTGGAAAAGATGGACATCCCTTCCCTGTTCAAACAAAAGTCTTTGATCAATCCATTGATGTATTGAAACGTTCCCTGGAAAAAGCCCGGATGGATCATTCAGACCGCAACCGGGGTTTAAAAAAGCTACACGAATTCCAACAGGAAATAGAAAAACAATTTATGCCAAACAACGCTTTCTATGACTATATCGATAAAGAACGTCGGGAATCAGCACAGGTGGGTGGAAGAACGGTATTTGATAAAAAATCGACTAAAAAGGTAACTAAAAACCCACCAGATAATGGACCAATACAATTGCGGTTTTTTGATTAAGGTGTTCAAAGCATTGTCCAACGCAAAGAACGCTAAAGTTTTCGCAAAAGGGCAAAGCTAATATACAGATAAATAAACCTTTGCGGTTTTTACGTTACTTTATTTTGCGACCTTTGCGTGGTATTTATTTTCTTTTTAGACACCCTCAGGTCACGCGCCAGTTGACTATAAATCATGGTACTGTACTTAAAAATGCAATTTGTTTCATCGATGGTATCATCCATTTTATCGAAAAAATTCGGATTAGACAATTGAATTGGCTTACCTTTGGTATTCGATCGCGTGTTTGATCCAAAAAAAAAAATCAACTTTTTTGTAACAATGTAATAATTTGCCAAACTAAGCAGTTAAAGGAAAGATAATTTATTCATCAAAACTATAAAATCATGAAAATCCTTCTATCAATTATCACCCTTATAGCATTAAACAGTGCTGTTTTTGCCCAATCAACAGAATTGAAGTATAACCTTGAAAAAGGTAAGGCCTATATAGCAAAATCCATTAGTACACAAGAACAAACCATGACGGTACAGGGTATGGAGAGAAACACAGAAACGAAAAGCACATCGTATTTATCACTGAAAATGTTGGATTCCAAGCCTGATTTTTTTATCGCTGAAGTAAAGTTTGATACCATTGTAACAGAAGTTAGTATGCCCCCTATGAATATATCTTCTGCTGACGCAGGGGATATTAATTCGGAGGATCCAATAGAAGTAACCACGGCAATCCTCAATCGCTTAAGTAACAGCACTATGGTGGTACGCATGGATTATTCCGGCAAAGTTCAGGATATTATGAACCACCAGGTCATTAAAAATACAGTACTGCAAGGTACCGATTCCTTAAAAGGACAGGCAGCCATGGCGAAAGGCCAACTGGAAATGACCGTTGAAAAAGATGCGTTGATTGGCATGATTGAAGGTGTTACAGCACATCTACCAAACCAGGAGGTGGAAACAGGTGACAAATGGGAGTCTTCATTTATCAGCAAAAACGGTGGTGTGGGCATGGCTATCAGCAGCACGTACGTTTTGAAAGAAATCTCTGATGGGCTGGTGGTTATTGAGGGTGATGTGGTTGTAGAACCAGCATCGTCTGAACCAACAATGATGAATGGCGCTGAGATTACGAATAAACTCAGGGGACTGGGAAAATCTACCATGGAACTTGATTCAAAAACTGGTTGGTTAAAGAGTTCATCATCAAAGACATCCTTATCAGGAGACATGATAATAAAAGCTCCCGGGCAAAACATGACCCTCCCCATAGAAACTATCATTACCGGAGAAACCATAGCAATTGAATAAATGTCATGCAAAATCTATACAGATACATTGTTATTTCTGTATTTGCGTTATGTGCAGTGCAGTTTTCAGGTGCCCAAACCATAGCGGGTTATGTGTTAACCTCAGAAGATAAATCGCCCATTGAATACGGCAGCGTGGTATTAAACTCACTCCCGGATTCTGCTTTTGTATCCGGTGTAATTACTTATTCAGAGGGCAATTATACCTTTGAAAATGTAAAACCCGGCCGTTATCAGATTGTCTCAAGTTATATGGGGTACAATGAAAACGCTGTCAGTATTCAGGTGGAAAACCCGGGGGTACATAACGCAGATACCATATTTTTAACAGCAGCATCCATAGGCATTGAAGAAGCGCAGGTTACCGCCGATTACATCCGGGGAAAAGAGTTGGTCGACAGAACGGTATATACCATTCCCCCTGAGCTCTCTGAGTCTTCAACTGACGGATATGAAGTGCTCCGAAAGCTCCCATCGGTACAGGTGGATTTTAACAATAACATTACCCTGAATGGTAGCAGTAATTTTATTATACAGGTAGATGGTAAAGAGAGAAACAAGGAGTTTTTAGCCCGGTTAACGCCGGAAGATATTAAATCAGTGGAAATTATTCATAACCCATCGGGTAAATATGATGGCTCCATTGACGGTGTGATTAATGTTGTTTTAAATCCAGCAGCCCGGATGGGTGTCAGTGGTAATGTTGCTTTGGTAGCAAAACCATTTAACCGCCCATTTGCATTTGGTAATGCCGGATTGGATTATGGCCTGGAAAAAATTACTTTTTATGTTTCGGGTTACCACTTTCAACAAAACTTAGAAAACAATGCCAACAGTGAATATATTTATAAGCGCGGCCCCTTTCCGGATTCCCTGATTGACAATACTGGAACAGGCGATTTTGAAATAGCAGCAAGTGCCATCAACACAGGGTTTGATTATTATATTGATGACAGGCATAACCTGAGCTTTAACTACAGTTACAAGCCAAATAAAATGATTACAGACCTAGAACATGAAGGAGACATATACATCAATGATGCACTTGATTATAGAAGGGAATATACAAACAGCAATGATACGAAAAGTGGTGAATCCAATGCCAGCCTCTATTTTAAAAAAGAATTTAAAAAGCCTATTCAGGAACTGACCATTGAAACCAATGCCTACTGGTTTAATTCAGATGATAATAACACTTTTTCATCCTTATTATATCCCCTGGAGAATCCAGCTAATGCTGATTCAGAATCATACTTTGAGTTGATATCAAACGATAGGAAATACATACAATCCAAATTTGACTATGTGCACCCGATTGGTGTTTCAATGCGCATTGAAACTGGTTATAATTTCTATTATCAAAACATGAATTTTGACACAGATAATAGTGACATTTTGTTAAGCAACCATTTTAAATACAATGAGTTGCGAAACGCAGCTTACCTGAGTTGGATGTGGAATGTGAAAAAACTCGGGTTCATGGCTACGGTTAGGCAGGAACACAGTGACATAATGATCAACGACTCCACTCCTACCAGTTATTTTACATTTCTACCATCTGTAAACATCCAGTATAAATTCAGTGGAAGCCAGAATTTAAAATTTACCTATAACCGGAGAATAGACCGGCCGGGTATTTACCAGCTGAATCCGTTTGAAAAGCTCAATAATTACCAATACATATCTACCGGAAATCCTTACCTTGAACCGGAGCATCGGGATCGCTTACAGCTAACCTATTCGTTAAGCTTTAAGAAAAACTTTATTACGCCTTATGTTTATCATGATATCATTTCTGATAAAATAGGTAGCCTGACGCGATTAGCCAGTTTGCCGGACAGGGACAATGCAGTGATACGAACATCACCCGAAAACCTGCTATCCGGCTATGAACAAGGCATTGGGTTCAATTCCATGCTTTGGTTTGTGAAACTGGACGCGAAATTATTCAGGGGACATTTCAACGAATACAGCAATGATTTTTCCACCGTCGAAGCCAGGGATTATTCATCGTATAACGTAACCAGCTTTGTATTTGGACAGCCCATCAAGGAAAAACTTACTGTCTTTGCTTTTCTGGCAGAAGACGGCATACGATATGAAGCGCAGAGCAAGACTTATTCCAACCCGGTTTATGGTGCCGGGACACAGTATCGTTTAAACAACCATTCTTTTGTTGTGCAATGGGTATTTCCTGGAGCAGACGAATATACCTTTAGTAAAACCATTACTGAAACTCAGGAACTGTATTCAGAATCCAGCAGCAATTTTGATGTCAGTTATTTTATACAGTTTGTATATGCCTATAATTTCAAAAAAGGCAAGGCTGTGAAGAAGATTGGCCATGAGGTGGAAATCGAGAGCGATACTAAGAGTGGTGGGATTCAGAATTAACTTGATTGGAGATGGATGCTGATAGATTTACTGGTTGGATTTTTGAGGGTTCGGCTTAACTTCTCGCTTCTATTGTTCGGCGTAGCGTCTCGCTACGTCGGAGCAATCCCGGCATCCCTGCCGGATACAGTTAATTAAACAGGTTTAATAATTATTATCAGGCCAGAGGCCTTGGTTACAAGGACGTAGCGGGACGCTACGCTCAACTAAGTTAGGCTGTGAAAATTATTTTCCTCTCTAAGCATTTTTACAAATTTTGATTCAATTTCTTCACCTGTGATCTTATACTTTGGTTTCAGAAATGTAAATTTCTTATCAGACGTATATCTTTTACTATCACATAAAAAAGCTTCAAGAGTTTTTACTTTAAACCTATTGCCAGAATAATCCACAGCTCCTTGAATCATAGCAGAAAGCCTTACACCTTCTTGAGTAATGGCATAGATATCATAATAATCTCTGAATTTGCCGCGACGTCCAATCAATTCAACCTTCATTATTCCTATTGACTTAATATCAGGTATTTGTATGTTATTAATGAGTAATTTTGTTTGCATATCTCTGGGACGATGATACATTTGATTTGCGTAGAAAGTGAGCTGTACACCATCAACCAAAAAATCTACCTGATTAAAATCCAGGACGTTAGTTTTAACGTCTCCAATAGTTTTTAATTCTTTTTCGATTTTGGGCCATGCAACTTCAGGTTGTTCA
>CAZZBU010000169.1:4522-6834 GCA_964652315.1 uncultured Bacteroidales bacterium | reverse complement strand
TATCAACAGCCCTGTTTTCAGGTCTATTTATTCATACTCTTTGGAGGTCCCAAATACGATGGTTTTGCCGGTTCTCTTTCGATAACCAGTTTTTGCAGCACCACGGCAGGATCAACCATCCAGAATTTAATGGTATGCTGCCCGGCTGTCTCCACTTTATGCGTGCTGCTGCATACATTTATATTATTACTCACCCATCGTTGCCAGTCGCGATGTGTTTCATCCGCATGCATGTTCACCATTTGAGGCCCGCCATCGTTTACAGAAACAGCATACCTGAATCCCTGTTTGTTGGTAAAATTCAGGGTAGGGCTAAGAAATGCTTTCACCGTTATTTCACCAGGTTCAAACAGGTAGATATCATAAGCTAAGTAAGGTGTTTTTTCACCCGGAGTATGTGAATCAGCCGTCACCGGGAGGGATGTGACCGCTGAACCAGTGCGGCCCAGGTTTGGAATGGTCAGCCATTCGTTATCAACCCCAGGAAAAGCCAGGGTGTAATGCTCAGCCTGAATGGATACTACACCGTTATTTTCCACAAAACCCCTTACATGTTTAGCATTTGCCAGCCCATCCACATTGTTGACCAAAGCATATACCACTGCCTGCCGTCCTTGCCCACCTGTGATGGTAACCGGTATGCGGTGCTCACCCTCAGGAGCCGATGACCAGTCTACGGAAATCTTTATCTTCAGTTGGTTGCCCACTTCACCTTTGTCTTGATCCAATTCTATCCAATCCACAGCAGCTTCAGCCAGAAAATCAAATGGAACAGTACCCTGATTAAATATTTCAATGGAATATTCCTGTTGATTGATTGGATCAAATTCCGGCAGCTCAAGTGCTTTGCTGCTTTCGGGCCACCAGACTTTGCTTCCTTCAATGGCAACTCCCATCATTGACTCTTTTGGGGGAAGTATTTCGATAAGCTCTGGCATGTTGTTCTGAGGAGGTTCCTGCCAGTATGTATAACCGATATGGGTTTGTGAGGCTATATGGTTCCATTTCCCATCAGCTACCTGGGTATGATAATAAGCTGCAATGGCCGAGTCTTTTGCAAACAGTTCGCGTACCCTGTACGCCATTTCATTGGTCAGCACACGATTTTGACTGGCATAAAGACGGTTTTTGGCTGCCGTTACATACAGTTCGTTCAGGTTGGCACAGGCTGTTACAGGGAATAACACCAATTGAAAATATGCATCATGATATTCTTCGGGCAACAGTGAACCAATTTCTTCAGCCTTGGCTCCAAGCTGGTTATAATCATCCACTACCCTTTCGGCCTCATTATAATAGTGCAGGCTATATGTTTCCGGCGATATCAGCTCTGGCTTGCGCCGTGCATTGTATTTGGTGTATTTTTTTAAAATATTTCCTATTTCTTCAGCATATTCAGTACCAAATTGTCTGGCAGCCCATGAAGTATAATAATCAGGAAGTGCTTTTGCCGGAATCGCATCGGGGTTCCAGGCATATTCGAGAAAAAAGGATATTGGAAATTCCATGGGTTTGATGTCGCCCACATTTACCAGCCACAGCTTTTTAGCTCCATAATTATATGCCAGGTGCATTTGTTCCCAGGTGCGTTCAATCTGAGTGGTATTAAGCCATTTATAATTCCTTGGTCCACCTACGTAATCGAAATGATAATAAATACCAAAACCTCCTTCTCTGTTTTTGTCTTCCGGGGCAGGAAGGCGGCGAATATTACCCCAGTTATCATCACACAACAGCAGCATGACATCTTCGGGTACCTCCATGCCTTTATCATAATAATCCTGTACTTCCTTATACAGGGCCCAGCTTTGGGGTGTCTCCGAAGCCGGTTTACCGGTCACTTCCCGTATGATGGTCCGCTGGTCCTCCACAATCTTCTCCAGCAGGGTTATAGCTGTGCCCTCGGTCATGGGTTCGTCACCATCACCCCGCATTCCAATAGTTACAATGCTTTCCTTATCATCCATGCGCTCCATGCCTTCACGCCAGAATTCGCGTAACTTTTCAGGATTTTCCTCATAATTCCAGGGGCCTTCACCATAACGGCCCCATTCCACATGAGCCCGCATCAGCGGTTCATGATGGGAAGTACCGATCACTACACCGTATTCATCTGCCAATACAGCATTCAGGCTGTCGTCATCATAGAAAGCGCGCCCCCACATGGCTGGCCAGAGAAAATTGCCTTTCAGGCGAAGGATGAGCTCAAACACGTGCTGGTAGAACTCCTGGTTGAATGCACCAAAATTTTCGTGTGCCCAACCTGCCAGTGCTGGTGCTTCATCGTTGATGAATATACCCCGGTACTCCAC
>CAZZBU010000169.1:0-4422 GCA_964652315.1 uncultured Bacteroidales bacterium | reverse complement strand
CCCAACCTGCCAGTGCTGGTGCTTCATCGTTGATGAATATACCCCGGTACTCCACCTTAGGTTCGCCCATGCTGTACCTGCCGGGCAAAACATAAAGGTCCTCACGATTTACAACAGGAACATCGGCCCACCAGTACCATGGTGAAACTCCGATTTTCTCGGATACATCAAACATACCAAAGATGGTACCACGTTTGTCGCTACCGGCTATAACGAGCGCTTTGTTAACACCTGGCAGGGGATTTATTAAAGATTGAATCACAAAAGTTTCCCGTTTCCCTTCAAGCATGGATAAATCAAGTTTCCCGGATTCGGTTAGTTGTTTAATCAGGCTGCTTTTGCCCAGGGTCCCGATAATGACCGGGGTACCTGTATCAGGTAATTCGCCAACGATAAGTTCAGGCCGGCTTCCTGTAACCATTTGTATATCGTGTTGAAAATGCCCGACCACACGGTGAACTCCGTCATGATCATCCTTACTTACATAGATTGCAGGTACCACCCCGTTTTCCGCAAGGGGAAATGTACGGGAGCTTTTTTCGTAAGCAATGTATATATTATGCTCATTGTTTTGATTGCAGGAGGCGAAAAATAATGCCAGGGCCAGCAGAGTTATCTTTCCTGAACCTGGTGTGTTGGATTTGCTGTATTCATTGAACCAACGTTTCATCTTATTGATCATAACGGTTTAATTAATCATTTTTAGTTTTAAAAATAAAAGTTTTTTTTACCCCATACAATCAATTGTCACAAAAGGAATGGTAAGGGGAAGGTATCCATTCTCTCCGGCCCGCAAATTTAACGCTGATTCTATGGTTAAAAATATTTCTTCCTGTTTCTGTACAGGAACAATCTTTTTCCAACTGTCAAGAAATGCCATGCGGATAAAATAGTGGTTTAACATGGTAGTACCATCCGCAAACTTATATTGAAACTGATGGTGTTTTAGTTCGTTGATTGTAAATCCACTATCCTTAATAAACCCAAGATATTCCCGGAGGGGTTTTCGTTTTTCATGTATGTGCTGTTTCATGCTGTTACGGGCTTCATCCATGTCCCGGTCCTTTAATACATCTTCCATTACATTATAAAACTCAACCATGGTTGTTTCCAGGTTGATTGTTTGAAGAAACTGTCCGCCTTCCCTTATTACCCGATAACATTCTGAAAGCGATTGCTTCAAATCTTCAACATTATTGAGCCCATTATTGCTGGTGATTAAGTCCATTGAACTATCTTCCAATGGTATGGCTTCGGCTTTACCCTGCAACAATTCAACATTATCCAATCCATAAACACGGGTTTTCTCATGTGCCCTATTTAAAGCAGCACCCCATGGGTCCAGGCCAAAAATCTTGCATGACTTACCCAGACGTAGAGCAATTTCAGTTAAGGGAAAACCGGTACCGCAGCCAATATCCAGCACATGCATTCCGGATTTAAACCGGATATTATCAAGCAACTGCAACCCAAAAGGGGCAGACCAAACAGGAACTTCATCAAGGACACTTATCAATTCAGGGGATGATAAATCGAAAGAGGAATTCAGGTATGCCGTCATAATATTTTATGAATTAGGACTTATTTTATTTTAACAGATTAAGATGTTTCAAAGTAACAAAAAAAACCGGAGCAGATATCTTATTCTTTTTTAGAAAGAAACATTTATCCAGCTCCGGATTAGCTCATAATTAGATAGAACTATTTTTCGTTATCGCCTGATAATTCCTCTAAGGATTCTTCCAGTTTTTGTAATTCCTGTCCTGCTTCGATAAAACGCTTTTGCTGCATCAGTTCCAGATAGCTTTCAAAAGCATCATTGGCCTCGTTTATTAACTCAACCGGAGTTTCTTCTCCAGTAATGGAATTGACTTTTTGGACAGCCTCTTTTTAAGATATCTAAGATATCACTGCGGCAGTTTCCTGGATGCCATGAAATACCTGCTTTTCATGCCACGGAACAAAGAGGATGGAATAAAAGCCAATAAATAACTCACCGGGCAATAACAATCTCTGCCGGATTCATAACTATCATCGTCAGATTATCTGCTATGTTTGAGAACGACCAACCGGGTTTGTCAGAATCAAGATGCATAAAGGCTGAAACGAGCCACAGACGCTGAAACACGCTGTAGCCCCCTTATTGCGTATGACCGCATGTTGTGTGCTGCGCATTATTGTTTCCCAGTCTTTATTGTCACCCAATTTTTACCAATCATGTATTTTACAAATTCGGTTTCCCCCTTTTCCTTTATCATCTCAATCCCCAACCTACGATTTGTCCGTGTAATAAATTGTCCAAACCGTATCATGAATGGATTATAAATTTTACAATTCTTAACTGAATCAAATTTATCACAGTCCGCACATGAATTATATCCGTTCTCAATGCAGCACGGCCTTACCTGACATGCTTTGTATCCTACTGCACATTTTTGATTATCTCCTTTGCATCCTTCGCATTGTCCTTTTGTATATTTCGGACAACCACCACAGTAAAATCCACAATAAGAAACCAGGTTATTATTTGTTTGCTCCATTGTTTCTATTTTTAAGTCTTTTTAAATTTTGCTTTACTGTCTTTATCCATTTTTTCAGTCGCATAATGAATAATCTTCCGCCCACATTTATCTTTCCATTTTAAAAGAAAACTTTCTGCTGTTTCAGGTTGTTTTTTCCAAATTTCTCTTAGAAGTGTACCTAACCCTTTTTGAACATCTTCTTCTTTATCTTCCATCAATTTCTCAATCACAGAAAACACAGGCTCAGGACTGTGTCCTTTTTTAATCATTTCATAAAAGGTAACAGGAACTGCTCTTCTTTTCCATTTCGATCCAGATATTGTCCAATTTATAAAATCTTTGGGTTCAATGATTTTGTTGTAAATAAACTCGGGTAAAACCAACATACACAATACATCAGTATTTGCCCAGTTTTGAATTCCATTTTCTAACCATTTCCCAATTCTATCAAATGTTTCAGTTGAAAATTCATCTTTTTTTGATGCAATAAACCCGATAGCGTAACTTGCCTCTTCAAATTTACCAGTAGATATTAGCAAATCGCCTAAATCTAAGTATTCAGAAATGGTCATTTCATTTTCCCATGAATCCAACCATTTGTTTTGTTGCGATTCGAAAGTTTTAGTTTCAATACCATATCCATCATAACCGTCTTTAAAATATCTTGAATATTTCTTTACAATCGAATCGTCTGCCTTTGCCATACAAAAGTTGATTATTTCTTTATGTTTTAATTCTAATCCATTCATTCTTTCTTTTTTATTGTAAAAATAGTCTGTGCCTAAATAAAAAAATTGTAAAAAATGGTCTTTATTTCCAGGTGTTAAAAAAAGCTTTAGGAGTAAGTCCTGTTAAACTTTTAAAATCATGAATAAAATGAGGTTGGTCGTAATACCCGTTATCATAAGCTAATTGAAACATACTTTTTTTATTCGTACCCTTCATTTGTATGACATTTTGAAGGCGGATAATGCTTGCAAACTTTTTGGGATTAACACCAACGTACTTTGAAAAAGTCCTTTCAAACTGTTTTATTCCTAGACACACTTCATGTGCAATATCTTGAGCCTTAATTTGTCCTTTACAATTCTCAATTATTTTTATGGCATGTTCAACCCGCTCAAATTCATCTCTATGATTTAGTCTTTTAATAAGAAAGTTTTCTAAATGGGTAATTCTTTGTTTATTATTCGGGGAGTTAAACAATTTGTCCTCTAATTCATTAGCTTCATTATTAGCCAAGTCCTGAAGCGAAAGGTTTTCATTTAATAATTCGGTAATTGGAAAATTGAAAAAAGATTTTACTCCATGGGGTCTGAACATAATAATAATCATACCAGTCTTTCCTGATAATGACAAGTCATAGTAGTTTGTTTGTTGACCGCATATAACCAAATTTGGTTCAATGTATTTACTTGAATTCTTTTTCTGGAATTTAGATGGAGAACCATAATGAAAAACCATTGTCGCATATCCACAGGGGTAAACTCTTTCTTTAGGCAAATAGTCTATTGAATTATTAGTTTCAACAATGAAATAGTTTTTTATGTATTTGCTTAAAGTCTTTATAGGTTCTATATAATCAATCATTATTTTCATTATGATATGTCGTTGCCCATGACGTTTGATGGTATGGTGTCGTGCGGGATTACGAGGCGATTTCCTATCAGTTTACACCGACCTTTTTTACGAGCCACAAACGCTTCGAAAACCTCTGAAACGCGCATGCACTATACCATGTGTTGTGGTGTCTTGCATTATTCAAGGTCAAGTACTATTTGAATATTTTCTTTTACTAAATCAATCAGGTCGTCGGGTAAAATGCCAAGTCTTTTTGTCAATCGCTTATTATCAATCGCACGAATCTGGTCAATCATAATATCACAAGCTTGATGAAGGT
>CAZZBU010000168.1:0-6836 GCA_964652315.1 uncultured Bacteroidales bacterium | reverse complement strand
ACCATTGCTATAGTCATTATAAGCTATCTGATATGGAAAAACAATTTTTTATCCCGTGTCGGATTAAAGCTTAACCCAAAAAAGATTATTAAAACGGCAACCATTCTTAGTATATTATTAGTGGCAAATTATCTTATAATTAAATATCTCGCCAATAAACAGAACATACAGATTTCGCTGTTAAACTGGAGAAGTTATTATCATATCTTTTTCTATACCCTGAACGAAGAAATTATAGTGGGGGCACTGCCATTATTTGCATTAGCCCGTAAAAAAAGCATTGGTCCAGTGGCGGCCATAATCGGATTAGCCGTAATTTTTTCCCTCATGCATTTTGTCTTTTATAAGTGGGTTTTCGATGATCGGGGAAACATAGAATTGACAACATTAATCACCTTATTCTTTATTGGAATTGTAAGAAACGATTTGATAATTCGCACCGGGCACATTGGTTATTCATGGGCGCTGCATTTTAGTTGGGTTGCCATCATGTTCGGTACCTTCCAATTTTATTCAGGAAGTGAATCTGGTCTGAGTGAACGAACGCGGTTTAACACCTACCTGGGATCTACTGAAATGTTAATCATTTCGTGTTTGCTGGTTGGAATGGTGATGGCTTCCTGGATTTTTAATTTCAAAAATAAACCGGGCATAGGCGGATAATAAAGCAAGAAAAACCAAAAAAAAAGAACAAAAGGATAAAAAAGTCTGTGATCAATTGGAGTTTTTTAGTTATGCGCTTTGCCAAAAGGAACACCAAGTTCCAAAGAAATTATGTGTGTTCCAAGGTTTTGTGACAAAACATTCCCTCCCTGATATGTAAAGTTGAGAAAGTAATGGTGTTTGTCAAAAGCCTTCCCGTTTATGCCCACTCCTGCTATAAAACCGGTAGAGAATTTATTAAAGGGGTTTTCTGTGTCTATATCTGTATAATAATTGGAGTCCCAGGAGTAATTAACATCAAGCACACGCTTAAAATCCGATGAAAGATTAGCAGCAATAAAACCACCAGCATAGACTTTTGGCCGTACCTTCCCCTGAGGAAATTCATAACTAAGCGTAAGACTATTCTGCAAAATCGTAGCTTTATAATATATGGTATTATCAAATATCCAATCATAAGTAGGTTCAACGTACCAGTAAGAATCATCAATGAATTTGGCGATTGACAAGGTGACGGTGTTATTGATAAAAATCCTTTCATTAAGCCTTGGAATACTTATTTTAACAAAAGCACCAATGGATGGGTGGTAGCTTGCATCAAAAGAATATGCATCAAAATACTGGAGCTCATCAGGAAAGTCCCGCATTGCATTGTGGGTTACCATGTTCAGGCCAATCACAGGTCCGAAGATTACGGTTGGAGGAATATGATCTTTTTCATAAATAATACACACTTCATCATCACATACATCATAATGATACTTTTTGGCTATATCAATTAAGGAAGTATGGTCCAACGCTGTTTTATCAACGCTGGTTAATGCATCCGGACTGTCGCGGAAATAATACCTTAGCACGCCCATATATTCCATTGACTCTCTCAGGTATTTCTGATTATCTATATAAACTTCTTTTTCTTCATTTTTAAGCTCATGGAGGTTTTTATCGCTGGTTTCAATATAATAGTGTTCTTCCAGGTCGTTCCGGTAATAATAAATATCAACGATTCCATTAATGAGGTATTCTAAAAATACCCTGGAGGGATTATCTTCTCCTGGCAAAGCTTGAGATATGTAGTATTTTCCATCAATAAACCTGTAGGCTGATATGTCGTCAGGTGAAAATACTTTTTGTTCAGCATTGTTATTTGATTTAAATACGCAACGCCTGGAATTTAAAACAGCCCCCCGATAATCAATAGTCCCGAACAGGGTATCATTATCAGATGTAATGACATAACCCTCACGAAAATCAGTCTGCGCAGCTAAATTGAAGCTGAAAATTAAAAACAGAAAAAACAGGTTAAATCGGTTCAAAGGAAGCATATAGTTTAAGAAAAATAAATATATTATTTATGGTGTATTTCTGTTGCTCATATCAAAAACTTATACCCATCAATATTTGAAATTCATTAAAATTGATTACAGTTGGTTCCTCTAAGGGCCAATACTGACTTTTCCTGGCTTCCAAAAAAATGTGTTTGATGAGTTTCAAATCAAATTCAATTCCGCCTCCTACATTATATCCAAAGTAATTTTTATTAATAAAATCACAATCAGTCATTGGCTGTACTTCATAATATTCTTCATATATCCGGGTTTCGTAGGCCTGACATGTATTTTGCACATGATGCAATATTCCGGTACCTGCATTAAAAAATGGCCTGACTTTTTCTGTGGGTAGAATATAACGGATCATTACAGGTAATCGTACCTGCCTGATATTGGCCACAAAATCCAGATCGCGGGTAACGTCTCTGTGATTATAGGAAAAACCATGTTCAAGGTATTGGAGTTCGGTTCGCAATGAAAACTGACTAACCAATAAGGGTACATCGATAAAGATCCCTGCTGTAATACTGCGTTCAGTTTCAAAATCATAAAGCTCAATCGCAGGGTATATTTCATTTGGAACCGGTTTTAATGCTGTGTAATCAAATCCAAAAGTCACCCCATATTTCAGATGTGGTATGTATTTTAATTCACACTGATTGTAGCTTCCAATAAATTTTTCCATGGATCTTTTTCCATAGCCAACCATCCGACTTTCTTCGGCCACATCAGGGCAATCACTGGTAAGCAAAGCCAATTGATTTTTATAGTTGATGCCCAATGTATCACGCTTTGAAATCTTTATAAGAACCCCGCTGTCTTTTTCAAGATAAAAAGTGCTTTCCCCATTATACCTGAGGTAATACAGGGTATTTTCCTGCTCAATCAATGATTCTAAAAAAACGGGCTTCTGCTTACCATCCAGAGTGATGGTGTGGGTAACATACTTCGTTCCGTCTTCGAATCCATATTCTGTAAGCTCAGAAGGATAAAAAGTACGGGTTGAATCACCCTGTTCAACCTTAATAAAAATGGAATTATCCCCTGGCATTCCGGGAATGAGTTTAACACCAACTACTTTGGAAGTGTCTGTGGCATAATAGTTTTTCTGGCCAAATCCACAAAGGATGCACAAAAACACCAGGCTTAGGGTAATTAATGGCTTTTTCATGGGTTGCAAGATAAATAAAAAATTAATATAAGGTGCCTATTGATTAAACTTATGCTGATGCAAAATACGATGTGCCTGAACCGCTACTGTCGGTGCCTGTTTTTATAGCTCCTTCGCAAAAGCTACCCATTGTTATTAATCATGATCATCTCAATGTGTGTTTCAAAGTTCCGGCCAACTACATAAAAACTTTCCTTATACTTTACTACGATAAATCAATGCCTGATTATCAAAAAGGACTCAGGCTTATTTATTGTGTGCACACTGTCAATAAAATTAAAATTTGATTTTTCCAAAGCAAACAAAATACCTTTTTATTCTCATCAAAACATCGTAATCTTGTATGGTCTTAGAATAAAAATTGAATGATGCATTTTTCAGATATGATAAAAAACACCAGGGGTGAAAACAATAATTTCTTATTGATGGCTGGTCCCTGTGTAATTGAAAACCGGAAAATTACCTTTGAAACAGCTGAAACGTTAAAGAGAATCACCGGCAAACTCGGAATTCCCTTTGTATTTAAATCGTCGTACAGAAAAGCCAATCGTTCAAGGCTTGATTCCTTCACCGGTATTGGTGATCTGGAAGGATTAAAAATATTAAAAGAGGTAAGTACCAGCCTTGAAATTCCGGTAGTAACAGACATACATTCTGCTGAAGAAGCAGCCATGGCAGCACCTTATGCAGATGTGTTGCAGATACCTGCTTTTCTATGCCGTCAAACCGATATTCTGGTAGCTGCTGCCAAAACCGGCAAGGTAGTAAACATTAAAAAAGGACAGTTCCTTGCCCCTGAGGCCATGCGTTTTGCAGTAGATAAGGTGGTTGAATCGGGCAATAAAAACATCATGCTTACTGACCGCGGTTCCATGTTTGGATATTACGATTTGGTGGTTGACTATCGCGGGATAAAAACCATGCAGGAATTTGGTTATCCGGTAATTATGGACATCACACATTCATTGCAACAACCCAACACAGCAACAGGGGTTACCGGAGGTAAACCCGGACTTATTGAAACCATTGCCCGGGCTGCTGTGGCAGTGGGCGTTGACGGACTCTTTATGGAAACGCACCCTGATCCGGCCATTGCCAAATCCGATGGAGCCAATATGTTGAAGCTGGATAATGTGGAAGCACTACTTGAAAAGTTGCTTCGCATCAGGAAAGCAATCATATAAAATACAGCAGGCCTGTAAGCCGGATTCTGTCATCCTGATGTTTCCAACAGGAGTTCCTATCATTTATCTCTGCGACCTACCCCTTCCGAAGAGTCAGGACGGGCAGCCCTGATGTCCTGCAAAACAGAACACTCGGAATATACATGGTCTTGCAACCCGCGGGCCGGACAGCTACTCCTGTCACCAGGAGCACTGGTGGGCTCTTACCCCACCTTCTCACCTTTGCCCCGCCTAAGGCGGGGCCGTTATTTTCTTCTCCGGTACCATGCCCTCACAAACATCTTCCTCACGGAAGCGCGGTGCCCTGTGCTGTCCGGACTTTCCTCCCTCCCGCCGGAGCGGGACAGCGATAGGACAGCCTGCTGTAAAAATCTTTCAAAAACTATACCGCCATTTTCAATGCAACATCACAATGGTTGCACCATAACCATATTCCCTGAATGATGCATCCTGGTATTCCAGTTTAGGATATTTTCGTTCCAGTTTTTTTCTTAATTCGTGTTTTAATTTGCCGTTGCCTACACCATGAATAAACACAATCTTTTTAACCTGGCTGTTCAGGGCAGTCATCAACGATGTTTCAAACCTATCGAGCTGAATTTGTATAATTTCTCCATTAGACAAATCCTTATAATCATCCATAATCTCATGAATATGCAAATCAACTTCCTCAATGGCTGAATCTTCCTTTTTCTTCTTTTTTGGTTCAGTTGAAGAAACATCACCTTTTTCTTTAATCACCGCGTTAATATCGCTGTTTGATAATTGTTCAAGTGCTTCCTTTAACGCTGCAGGGTCTTCCTCCTGAGGAAGAATGATGGCTTTGGCCTCAAAATAATCATTCTCCTTATAGGTTTTTGCCCGGTAAAAATCAAAAACTGACAAGTCAATTTCTTTGTTAATGGGTTCCTGAAGGATATACTCTTCCTGACCAAACGGAATGACTTGAAAAACAAGCTTTTTCGCCTTACTTAAATCCGATTGACTGAACGATTGTAAGTATACCTTTGTATTATCTTCAAGCATCCCTACACTTATTTGAAGCACCGTATTGTTGTCATGTTTCAATCCCACATGATAAAGCAGTCCGTAATTGCTATCGTTAATCAAATGGAGGTCAAGATCGCTGATCGAAAGGTTATTCTCGCGGTTCGGAACCAAGGCCAGCAGGGCATTGATTTCAGTATTTTTTGTATCCAATAAATCAACATCACTCAGTTCAAGCGAAGTATCGGATGCTTTTAACCCTCCTGCAGGTTCAGGTGCTGCCTCGCGCTCCTCTTCAAACCCCTCATTAGCCGTTATCTTAATTATCTCATCCGACTTAACCGGGAATTCAAACCCGTCCTGATCCTGTACATACACCAGGTTATTGGGCATTACCCGCACTACCACCCCATCGCCAACATCATTTAAAAACCGGACTTTATCGCCTATTGTAAACTTCATTCTTACGCTAAATTTATTTGAGTGGCAAAATTAGTTATTTTTGCAGTCCTTTTAGTGCAGATACCTGAGTTTATTTTTAATTGCAATTTATGAAGAATGAACCTGTGAACCTGAGAAAACAATATAGAAAGTTAGGACATGAAAATAACATTACCCAACATACAGGACTACGATTATCACCTACCGGAGGAACGGATTGCCAAATACCCAATAGAAGAGCGGGACGAATCAAAATTACTTCATTATAACAAAGGGGAAATAACCCATTCCGCTTTTCATCAGCTTCCGGATATCCTGGCATCCGGTGACATGCTCGTATTCAATAATACAAAGGTTATTAAAGCCCGACTGGCATTTTATAAAACTACCGGAGCGCACATTGAGATTTTCTGTCTGGAACCCATGGAACCAGCAGATTATTATCAAAACTTTCAGGCTCAAGATGAGGTAACCTGGAAATGCCTGATAGGCAATAAGAAAAAATGGAAATCGGGGCCGTTGATGCAAACGTTATCCACTTCTAAGGGTGAACTTAAATTAACAGCCAACCTCAGAGGTACCCTTGAAGATGCTTTTGCAGTACATTTTACCTGGGATAATTCTGACATTTCTTTCGGAGAGATTATTGAACAGGCAGGCAATTTACCCATTCCACCTTACCTGCATCGCGAAACAGAAGCGTTGGATTTGGAAAGGTATCAAACCGTCTATTCGAAAGTTCAGGGCTCAGTTGCAGCCCCAACTGCCGGTTTACATTTCACCGACCGCGTTTTTAGCCAGATTCGTGAAATAGGAATAAAAATGGCGGAGCTTACCCTTCATGTAGGAGCCGGTACCTTTAGGCCTGTAAGTGAACATAACCTTCAGCATCACACCATGCATACCGAACATTTTTCTGTTGGCCAGTCCTTTCTTGAAACCATTGTGAAGCAACGTGGTGATCTTGTTGCCGTGGGAACTACTTCAGTCCGTACCCTGGAGAGCCTCTATTTCCTGGGGTTACAGGTCATGGAAAATCCCGGCACTTCACCCGGTGCC
>CAZZBU010000167.1:0-6900 GCA_964652315.1 uncultured Bacteroidales bacterium | reverse complement strand
GGCCAACAATTCCTGGCGGTCAATTGGTTTGGAGACATAATCATTTGCCCCGGCATCAAAACCCATAAGCCTGGAATCGCGATCATCCAGGGCAGTAACCATTATTACAGGAGTATCCCTGATTTCTTTATCTTTTCTTATCCTCCGGCAGACTTCAAACCCATCGATTTTAGGCATCATCACATCCAGCAATACCAAATCAGGCTTATGGGTTATAGTCTGCTCAAGGGCTTCTTCGCCATCCTCGGCAAAAAACAATTCGTATTCTTCTTTGAAAAGTATGGATTCGAGCAATTGCCGGCCTATTAACTGGTCATCGACAATTAGAATTTTACTCTTGTTATTCATTTTTATCCCTCCTGTAACAAAGGTAAATCTTATTTATAAATATAATGAATTATCAAGAAAGCTTTTCCGGTTTGACAGAAATAACTACTTTTAAAACGCTGATTAACTTTGGCAATAATAAGTTTCATGGCATATTAAAAGAGTTTGTGCAACCACAGGTTGCAGGTACTTATAAAATCTGTTGACAACTGGTAGATGAATACTTCAGCGCTGAAATCATTAATGCGGCTTTTTTCGCTTACGGCTAACCTTACCTCCTTACCTTCTCTTGAACAATCGGGCAAGAAGGTTCGGGCATACTTGAGCCAGCTTACAAATCCTGAAGAAGCATCAAGCTATTACAACATGTTCGAATTTTACTTCAATCAAATTCAGAATCCTGAAAAATCATTTCTTAAAAGATATTCGCTTTTTTCGGTAAAAGCCATCATTCTAACCAATGAATTGCTGCCTAACCTCACAAAGGAACAACGGATTTTTGCGCTGGTTATTCTTATGGAAATCATTGAACAGGACGAAACCGAAAGGTCCTATTTGATGGATTTTATTTATACCCTTTCGGATATTCTGGCCATATCTCCACATACCGTTGCCCAGCTTCAGGAATTTGTTTTCTGGCATGATACCAGTACCATTAATAATAACCTGATGCTTTTTGCGAGCGATAAAGACCATGATTTTAAAGGCAAATATGTGCCCTGGAAACACGTGTATGGCAAGATTTATTTTTTTTCTGAGACTGAAAGCAAAACCTTCTTTTTTAAGCTTGAAAAGTTCAGGGAACAACTTAGCCTTAATGGAAAGCCTATACAGGAAAATAAAGTATATTTTTTTGGGAAGGGTGATTCACTCAGGAGCCATAAGTTTAAAGCCATTCAATACAGCGATGTTGTGAAAAGCTATTCCCTGGACAGCACCATTCCGGTTACCCTCACTGCCAAAGGTGTGAAATATCAGTTTCCTGACAAAAAAACCGGCATTCATCCCTTTGACCTTGAAGAGGAGAATGGACAGTTGGTTGGCATTTTAGGAAGCAGTGGGGTAGGGAAGACCACTTTTGTGAATCTCCTGAATGGAAATCTTAAACCCAGCGAAGGCAGCATCTGGCTTAATGGATACGATATCCATACAGAGAAAGAAATGGTTAAAAGCCAGATAGGCTATGTCCCTCAGGATGACTTGCTTATCAGTGAATTAACCGTCAGGCAAAATCTGACTTACAGCGCCCGCCTTTGTTATGGCAACCTTACTTCCGGTGAAATCAGCAGGAAGGTGGAAGATATTCTTCAAAGCCTCGGATTAAGGCATATTGCCGACCTTGCTGTGGGTGATGCATTGAATAAGGTAATAAGCGGAGGGCAGCGAAAACGGCTGAACATCGCACTGGAATTACTGCGTGAACCGGCGTTATTGTTCATAGACGAACCAACCTCAGGGCTCTCATCAAGCGACTCCGATATGGTGATGGACCTTTTAAAATCACTTTCATTACGAGGTAAACTGGTATTTGCAAATATCCATCAGCCATCCTCCGGTATTTTTAAGATGTTCGACAAAATCATTATCCTTGATAAGGGAGGATATATGATTTATTACGGTGAACCCCTGGAAGCAGCAGTGTTCTTCAAGGAACATACCAACCGTACCAATGCATCGGAAAGGGAATGTGTTAGTTGCGGGAATGTGAACCCGGAACAGATCCTTCAGTTGGTGGAACAAAAGAAAATTACACCCGAAGGAGAGATAAGCCAGGAACGGTTGTTAAGCCCGGAGGGCTGGTATAAAAATCATAGGGTATACCATGCCATGAGAACAATTCCTGAGCCTGAGAAAACCGGATTGCCCACTTCCGGGTTTTCGCTTCCATCGGCCTGGAAACAATTTAAAATCTTTACTGAGCGCACATTTCTGACTAAATATCAGGATAAACAATACTTATGGGTGAGTTTGCTGGAGGCACCTTTACTTGCATTGATTCTGGGGTATTTTTCACGTTACGTAGCTGGTGAAAGCGGAAACCCCAATCAGTATATTTTCTTTGAAAATGTTAATCTGCCGGTATTTTTTCTGATGTCGGTGATTGTTGCCTTATTCATTGGACTTGTAGTAAGTGCCGAACAGATCATTCAGGACCGTCCCATATTGAAACGTGAAGAATTTTTGAATCTCAGCCGATCGGGCTACCTCAACTCAAAAGTTTTGTTTTTGATGTTGCTCTCGGCTATACAGATGGTTACTTACCTGCTTATTGCCAATCTGCTGCTCGGTATCAGAGGGATGACACTGCCCTTCTGGTTTTTATTGTTTACCACGGCATTTAATGCCAATTTACTGGGCCTCAACCTGTCTGCAAACCTGAAATCATTAATTGCGATTTACGTACTTATCCCGCTATTGCTGATCCCACAGCTTTTGCTAAGCGGTTCGGCCATAAAATTTGATAAGCTGCCACCGGGTATGAAAGCCGAAGAACACGTGCCATTAATCGGGGACGTGATGATTTCGCGATGGGCTTACGAGACTTTCATGGTGTATCAGTTTAAAAATAATAATTTCGAAAAGCATTTTTATGAAATTGATCGCGAAATAAGCCAGGCTTCGTTTTTACTGAATTACCTTGTTCCGGAAACCGAAAATCACATTATACAGATAAAGCAACATACAGAGGACACCTTGCTAACCCAGGAAATAGAATTTGTAGTGAATCAGCTTTACAGGGTATCAGAATATTTGAACCAGGAAATAAATGGCGATAAAATCAGAGATGAATTGATGCATTGGACCACTGATTCAACAGAAGCCATACTGGGAAAATACAAATCTGCCATTTCGAAAGCCCGTAGCAGCTATATTCGGGAGCGCGACAGGATTGTAAGCACGCTTCAGGAGAAGTTGACAAAAGATGCCCTGGTGGAACTGAAAGAAAACAATGTCAATCAGGCAGTCACGGATTTGGTAACTGCCAGGGATGAGCAAAAAAAATATACCATAAAAAGCGCTGATATGATTCAGCGGTCTGACCCGGTATTTCGTGCACCTTTGGACAAAACGGGCAGGGCGCACTTTTTTGCACCTGAAAAACGCTTGGGTTCCTGGGCTGTAAGTACTTATTGGTTTAACATCATGGTGCTATGGCTGTTCAATCTCCTGTTATATTTTTTATTAATAAGCAACCAATTGTCAAAAATAAATACCTTTGTGACAAACTCGATTTATCTAATAAGGCGAAAAATAATTAATTTTATTACACCTTACTGAATTAAGAAAACTATGTTACGATTATTATTGACAGCCACTCTCATGGTTTTTTTTGTAAAAGCTCCGGCACAGGATTGCACGGATTTTCACCTGGGGCAATGTGAAATTCCGGATTTCAGTTACTACTACAACCAGCAGTCAAAAAGCCTGACCCTGTCAGTTGCCCGAAGCAAAGAATTGCAAATTGTGGCCTATGAAAATACCGATTATTTTATTTCCGTATGTAAGCACCGTAAATTTGATGTGTTACAATTTAAAATTTTTGAAGATTCCGAACCACGTACGTTAATTTATGATAATGCTGAAAATTCCTATTCCGAAACATTGAAATTCACCAATGAAGCTACCCGCAGACTCGTTATTGAACTGACCCTGCCTGAAGATAAAAACGACGATACCAAAACCCGCTGTGTGGGGGTATTGATCGCCACCCGGATGCATCAAAAATAATTTTGGTATTTTCTTATGAATGAAGTATCTTTTTTATATTTTTAAACGTACACTTAAAGAATACGATTTAAATCATAATGGGATGTGGAAGAATAATCTAACGTTGATCCTGATGGTTGCTTTATTTTTGGCTTCGTGCCGACAGGACAACAAGCAGGACACGCATGAAGAGAAGGACAGGGCAGCGTTTCTGGAAGAGCAAACCAGTATTCAGGAACGAAGAATATATTACCGTTTTCCATCGCCGAATGAAATACTCGAATATATTGACAGAGAAGGATTAAAATTCAATGATAATCTGCTTTTATCCGCTGATTACAGCGAAAAATTTCTGAATTCCCAGGCGCAGGCAATCGGAATGGGCATCTACCTGACCGACCTGGCTTATGTGACCCTTTTCAGGAAAGCAAATGAGGCTGTGGATTATCTGGAGGTTATCAAATACCTGAGTGATGAACTCTACATTGTGCCTGAAAATGAATCCGAAATACGCAGCAGGGTAAGAAACAACCTTTCCAACATTGATTCCCTGGTATCCATATCAAAAGACTCATACAATGCTATGGTTGACTACCTGGTTGATTCAGGCAACGAAACCACCCTCGCCTTAATCTCAGCCGGAGCGTACATCGAAGCACTTAATCTGGTGCTGTCTCAGGTAGAATCCTTTGAACAGGATGATCCTTTTATAAAAAAAATTCTGGAACAAAAGCTGGCTTATGAGAACCTTTACCGGTATTTTAGGAACCAGTTAAATGACGACCCGCAGTTTGAACAAATACATCAAAAGCTGACGCAGGTTTATGATAAGATGAATGACATTAAGATTGTAAAAAGCAGTGAAACAAAACTAAAAGAGGTTAACGGCCAACTGGTGCTTACCGGCGGAGAAACAACCATTGAAATATCCAACCAACAGTTTCAGGACATAAAAACAATTATTGCACAAACACGACAGGATTTTGCCATGCAAAACTAACAAGGGTGTTACTTTAAGTTAAAAGTGAGGGGCATGGTATTCCTTCAAAACAATGTTGTTCAATCCATTTGAAGCGCTGATTCGCCCAAACAGTTTTGTTCAGGCAATCAGAGAGCTTAGAAATACGCTAAAAAATTTGCTAAGGCTAACTGAAGGTTAAGGAATTATTGAGACAGGTTTGTTCAGTCAACCGGAAGATACCGGATAGCGTTTTACATTTGAGGGTTAATGCCTGGTTTGATAAAAAAAAGCTACCTGAAAACCTGTTACGAACCAATTTTCCGCACTATCTTTGTACATATTCACCATTGCAATTTTGTCTCATGCCTGTTCCTCACCAACATATTATTGATTTGATAAATGAGGGCGAGCACCAGCAACTCGATTTTAAGTTTGAAATCTCTGATTCGAAAAAAATCGCACGAAGCCTTGTGGCATTTTCCAATACGGATGGCGGAAGGCTGTTAATAGGAGTGAAAGACAATGGTGTTATTGCCGGTATCCGCTCCGATGAGGAGTATTATATGATGGATGCTGCTGCCAATATGTACTGTAAGCCTCCGGTAAATTTTTCAACCCAACATTGGGAAATTAACGGAAAATCAGTACTTGAAGTGATTGTGCCACAAAGCGAAAACAAACCACATGCTGCACCGGACAAGACCGGTAAATACATGGTATATGTGCGGGTGAAGGACGAAAACCGGCTGGCAAACCGTACCCTCATTAAAGTATGGCAACAACAAAAAAAATCAAAAGGTGTATTGCTTGAGTTTACTGCAAAAGAAAAGCGGTTGCTGTCTTTTCTTGAAGAACACGAACGAATTTCTTTTACTAAAATCCGAAAGATACTCCGGGTTTCGGCTTATAAGGCCGAAGATCTTCTTGTAAAACTTATTTCAATGAATATTCTGGCCGTAGATATTACCGACAAGGGAATTTACTACCGGCTTAATTTTGAAGGACCGGAATAGCCTATTTCTTCAGGTCGCTTAACACCGAATACCCTGTTAATTTATCGTTTCGGCCATAGTTTTCTAACTTTACCTGACCTGCTTCAAGCGAGAACCACTCCACAGATTTGGATTTTTCCGCCATAGGCATATTTGTCTCCGTCTCATAAGTGATTTTATAACATGTGAAGGTGCCTGCCGGTGTTGTGATGTCTTCCCTGGCTTCTACTTTTCTATCTTCAATAGTTATGGTCATTGTCATCCTCGGGGAGGTGGGTCCGGAAATGGTAAGTTTCATTTCACCTCCGGGCAGTACATCGCCCACTTTGATATCAGCAGGAATCAACAGGTCATCGCCTTCAACATCCATGTCCATTTCACTGAACCCGGACATGGATTCGGCTGAGAGGTAATTCTCCATGCTGATGTGCAGTCCTTCACTGCTACAGTTTATCACCATGTCAGATTCAAAAGTTTTTTTATCTTTTTTATCGTACATGGCCGTGTTAACTTCTGCTTCGAGCCCATCGCCTTTCTCCGAAACTTTTTCTATCTTCTGGACACTCTTGCCGGTGACTTTTTCCCGTTTATCATAGAATGTATATTCTAATTCTGTACCCTCTTGTGTAAGAATATAATCATTACAAACCTGTGCCTGTAAAGCATCAATGAGAAACAACGGTGAAGAAATCAGGAATACAAATACGAGTTTTTTCATAGTGATTAGCATTTCGTTTATACTTGGTATTTAACTGTATTTACTTAACCAAATCTATTCCAGAATGTTTAAACTTTCAATAACGCCTTATAAAATGATAAGCTCATCACCAAGATTTCTTTTCGGTTTTGGTTTGCCGGCATGCTTTGTTTTTCCAAGGGCAACAAATGTCATTAGCGACCAGGGTTCGGTTA
>CAZZBU010000166.1:0-6914 GCA_964652315.1 uncultured Bacteroidales bacterium | reverse complement strand
TGGACCCGCTCAAGGCCCCTCAACAGAGAAATAAATACAAAATTCTGGGAATCACACGCATCGGTGAGTAAAGATGGCAAGTCGCTTTATTTTGCCTCAAACCGAAACGGTACATTGGGTGAAATGGATATCTTTATGTCCATGAAAAATGAGGATGGCGAGTGGGGGCCACCGGAAAATCTGGGTGATTCTGTTAATACGCACCTGAATGAAGATACCCCCTTTATTACTCCTGATGGAAAACGGTTGTATTTCAGCTCTCAGGGACATTTTAATATTGGAGGTTATGATATTTTCTTCTCGGAAAAAAAAGAAGACGGTACCTGGTCAACTCCGGTGAATATGGGATACCCCGTGAACACCACGGATGACGATCTTTTCTATGTTCCCATGAATGAAAGGCTTGGATATATGGCAATATACTCTGATGAAGGCATGGGACGCGAGGATATTTATAAGTATCAACTGGGGCTGGGTGAAGTGGAAATTACCGAGGATGAGGTTGAGCCTGTATTGCCGGAGGAAGAAAAACAAACTGCTGAACTAACAGAAGAAGTTACTGAAGCATCCGAAGACATCGCAGAGGAGGTTGAAGTTCCGGAACCTAAGGAATACACCGTCACTCCTGTATTGTTTGCTTTTGACGATGCTTCACTTAGCGAAGAAGCTAAAAAAATGCTGAACAAAATAGCCGGACTGTTGGAGCAGGAACCTTCAATTCTGATTACAGCAAAAGGATATACAGACGACATGGGCCCCGAAACCTATAACCAGATGCTAAGTGAAAAAAGAGCTGAGGCGATTGTAGACTATCTGGCCGGCCAGGGAATTGAAAAATCAAGAATGACTGCCGAAGGAAAAGGAGAAACTGCCTTTATTGCTGTAAATACAAGCATTGACAGCAGGCATTTTAACCGCCGGGTGGAAATAGAATTTAAAGAAACACCTGATCATATCATCATTGTTAAGCCATCAATTGTTCCGGAATCGTTGCGTCCTTGATTGAATCATCTTAAAAGAGTGACTGCCATGAATCCAGGGTATCCTGGCTAATAAAAAACCTGTGCCCATTGACAAACTGGCAATGTTGGCAGGGAAGATGCTCCTGCCCATTAAGACAGCAACGCTTCAAGATTCTCCAAACTAAAAACAACCGAGAATTAATCAGGCTAATCGGGCCAGGCCTAAGCCTTTATACATTTCAGAAAAAATGGCCACACTATTCCCTGCTCCTCCGGGGTAATGATTAAATTTGTACACAACAATGAAATCCGGTAACCTTTAGGGCTGTTAATGAGTATAATAATGATGGAAATGCTTTATTTAAACTCTGTTCGCATGCGAAAAACCATTATATCAATACTATTATCCTGTATGGCTGTATCACTTTTTGGCCAGACTAAAGTGAGCAGCAAAGAACTTTTCGAAGACGGGGAATACTTCTTCTGGCGGCAGGATTACGAAGAGGCTGTTTATTACTACCTGCAGCTTCATGAACGTTATCCTGAGAATGCCAACATCAATTATAAGATTGGCGAAAGCTATTTAAATATCCCCGGAAAGGAAACACTGGCCATTCCATATTTTGAAAAAGCTGTGACTAACATCACCAGTAAAAAGGAATACGACCAGAAAGATTTTTCTGAAAAAAAAGCCCCCCTGCATGCCTATTTTTATCTTGGCAATGCTTACAGAATCAATAATGAACTCGCAAAAGCCCTGCAAAGCTATGAAACATTCGTTAATCACCCGGATTACGAAGGCAACTACAATCTTACAGTGGTTGAAAATGAAATACGTGCCAGCGAACGGGCAAAAATCATTCAAGACAGTCCGGTTAGCATTCAGTTGATCAATCCTGGGCACCCGGTAAATACTGCTGAGGAAAACATGTACCCGGTTGTGTCTGCTGATGAGCAAGCCATGGTATTCATTACCGGTTTGCAATTCTACGATGCCATTTTTTATACGGTACGCAATGAAAACGGATCCTGGGAAGAACCGGTGAATATAAGTCCACTGGTAGGCTCCGATGGCGACCTCTACCCTACTTATCTTTCACCCGACGGAACTACCCTGCTGATGGTTAAAAAACAGGATAACAACGACGATATTTTCATCAGTACACTCAAGGATGATGAATGGACAAAAGCAGTTTCCATTGGTGATAACATCAATAGCAGGCGCGACGAATCTTATGGCAGCCTGTCAGCCGATGGAAAAACGCTGATATTTACCAGCACAAAACGCAGCATAGGTGAAGCCGACATTTTTATTGCCAAAAAACAAGGCGACGGCACATGGTCAAAACCTGAAAACATAGGCAAAACAATAAACACCGAATTTGACGAAGCCGCACCCTATCTGGCTAGTGATGGAAAAACCCTCTTCTTTAGTTCGCAAGGGCATTACAACATGGGTGGATACGATATTTTTTATACAAACCGCGATGCTTCCGGCAAATGGAGTGAGCCCATCAACCTGGGATATCCGTTGAACAATACCGGCGATAACAAATACTTTTACCCGCTGGAAAACGGGAGGATCGGATACATGGCCTTAATGCGCAACAACGGATATGGGCAACATGACATCTACCGGGTTGAAATCCTGTCTGCCCTGACCCATGTCTACTCCAATCAGCGCCTAAAGCGCCTGGCCGAACCCCAATACCATCCTTTAAAGAAAAGCTTCACCCTGAATATAGTGAACGAACTTACAAAAGATACCATTGCCATCCTCACTTACGATAAGCGGGCAGCATCGTTTAGTTTTATGGATTATAACGATAAATACAGGTTTGATTTTGAATAAAAATATGCTATTATTAAAGAACGATACCATTGCCTTACGCCCACTTGAACCGGAGGACCTGGATATCCTGTACATCTGGGAGAATGATCCGGATACCTGGCAGGTGAGCAATACCCTTGTGCCCTTTTCCAGGTTTGTACTTAAACAATATCTGGAAACAGCCCACCTGGATATTTTTGAAACAAAGCAAATGAGGCTGGTCATTGAATTAATTGACCCGGTTGCACCTGCAGCCATTGGCTTAATCGATTTATTCGATTTTGACCCATATCATCAACGGGCAGGTGTAGGCCTCTTAATTGCCCAGGAAGAACAACGATTTAAGGGTTATGGCAGGCAGGCACTGGATTTGCTAATCGCATACTGCTTTAACCACCTCGACCTGCACCAATTGTTCTGCAACATTACCACAGACAACGAAGGCAGCATCCGTATGTTTAAAAAAGCGGGGTTTAAGGTTGCCGGAACAAAAGAACAATGGATAAAAAAAGAGGGACAATATTGGGATGAGCTGCTGCTCCAAAAAATAAATCCAAATCATAAATAACGGATTACTGCAACTGCTCAAACTGAGGCAGGGATTTTAAAAACCGGAAGGACTGATTTTCATAATCCACATAACAACCAAAGTGTTTCATTCCATTGGTAATGATAAGAAATTTCACCTTAAGCTCCATGTTATACCGCACTATTTGGTCAACCACCTTCTGGTTCACAGCAACATCCGGAGCTTTACATTCAACAATTAACACAGGTTGTGCTTTGCGGTTATACACCACAATATCGCCACGTTTGGTTAAACGGTTAAGCTTAAATCCCATTTCTACAGCCATGAGTGACAGAGGGTAATTAAGATCATGGATAAGATACTGGATAAAATGTTGTCGCACCCATTCTTCGGGGGTCAGTGCTATCCACTTTTTCCGGACGGGATCAAATACCCGGGGATGTTCTTCAGCAAATTGAAGCTTTATTGGATATGCGGGTAAATTTAATGCGGGAAATTCCGTTTTATGCATGCATCGACTCCTTCTCCTGACAATTCCTTATAAATGATTATTTTTGCCCTGGTTAAAACAATACAAAAGAATGGATTTTCAACAAATAATCAGCGAGCTCAAGCAAAAAAAATATCATCCGATATATTTTTTAACCGGCGATGAACCTTATTTTATCGACATCATTTCGAATTACATTGCCAAAAATGTGCTTACAGATCAGGAAAAGGAATTTAATCAAACAGTGCTTTACGGCAAGGATACCGACATGGCCACCATCATAAATACAGCCAAACGGTATCCAATGATGGCCACCCATCAGGTGGTGATTGTAAAAGAAGCACAGGAAATCGGGAACATGGATTTGCTTATCCATTACCTTGAAAAACCACTGAACAGCACCATCCTTGTATTCAATTACAAGTACAAAAACCTTGACAACAGGAAAAATCTGACCAAAACAATTAAAAACAAGACCCTGTTTTTTGAATCTAAAAAACTGTATGACGATAAGATTCCGGGTTGGATTAACAGTTTTCTGAAGGCCAGAAAAAAAACCATTACCCCTGAAGCTGCAGTAATGCTAACCGAATTTTTGGGCAATGACCTGAGTAAAATAGCCAATGAAATAGAAAAACTGATCATTACGCTGCCTCCTGAGATTGAGAAAATTACCCCCACGCATGTAGAAAAAAACATCGGGATAAGTAAGGATTACAATAATTTTGAACTGCAGAAGGCCATTGGCACAGGAAATGTGATAAAAGCCAACCAGATAGTCAACTATTTTGGAAACAACCCTAAGCAAAATCCCATGGCACTTACTATTGCCAGTTTGTATGGTTTTTTCAGCAAAGTACTCCGGTATCACCTGATGAAAAATAAAGCAGACAACAGGGCTGTAACTTCTGCCTTGCAGATAAGCCCGTATTTTATCCGCGATTACCAACAGGCAGCCAGGCGATATCCTCCCGCTGCCATAGTCCGAAACATTTCATTGCTAAGGGAGTTTGACTTAAAGAGCAAAGGAGTAAACAATGCATCTACGCCACCCGAGGAGCTTCTTAAAGAACTAATTTTTAAAATCATGCACTAAATAAACCTGTTTTGGAAGTTAAATTTTCATTTTCACTAAAATTCAGGAGAAAGAATAATGATTACACTTATTATAATAATTATCACTGCGTTAGTTACGGTAGCAGCTTTTAATGATGCAGGAATTTTTGCCAGACTGCAGCTTAACCCCTTTCAGGTATACCATCGTAAAGAATGGTACCGGCTCGTTACCCACGGTTTTATTCATGTTGACTGGGGCCACCTGATATTTAACATGCTTACGTTGTATTTCTTTGGCGATGCAGTGGAAGCCATGCTCGGGAATCCGTTATATTACATTTTGTTTTATCTGGCTGCCATTGGCATTTCCTCATTGACCACCCTTTTTAAACACAAAGACAATTATAACTACAATTCGGTAGGTGCTTCAGGTGGTGTAGCTGCAGTAATTTTTGCCAGCATTCTGCTCAATCCCCAGATAAAAATCATGATCATGTTTATACCTATTCCAATTTCAGGGTTCATCTTTGGAATTCTATACCTCATCTATTCCCAATACATGAGCAGGCGAAATGCAGACAATATTAATCATGATGCACACTTTCTGGGGGCTGTTTTCGGATTTACATTCCCTATTCTGTTGAATGTAGACTATTTCAATGAATTCATTAACCAAATCTTCCGTTAACATGCAGCACAACAAGTGTGTATTTCTTGATCGTGACGGTGTAATCAACAACAATGAACACGCCCCTTTTACCTGGCAAATTGAAAACTTTTTTATTAATGAAGGTGTAATTGAATTTATGCACCTCTGCAGAAAAAAGGGGTATTTGTTGGTGCTTATCAGCAATCAGGGGGCCATTGCACTGAATTATTATACCAGGTATGATACAGATATCCTGCATGACTATCTGGCCATGGAATTAGCTAAACACAACCTTGCCTTCGATGCTATGTATTACTGCCCCCACCATCATACGGTTGAAAAATGCATTTGCCGGAAGCCGGACTCTGGTATGCTTGAAAAAGCTATGGCCCGGTTTGCCATTGATCCTGAAAGATCGTTTTTCATAGGTGACAGTACCGTGGATATTAAGGCCGGAGAAAAAGCCGGGCTGCATAGCATTAAAATTCAAGCGAATGAGAATCTGATGAATTATACAGCTATTCTTGAATAAGACATGAATCAATACATTTGTGATAACGGCAATTTTCGTAAAAAAGAAGATTATAATATTTCATTGAACAACAGGGCATTCAGGTATGGTGATGGGTTTTTTGAGACCATCCGCGGATTTAGTACCCAGCCATTGTTATTCGAATACCATTTCCAACGCATCCAAAAAAGCTTAAAAACATTAAAGCTAAAAACAGGTGACGATTTTAATGAAGAATTGCTCCAGAAGATGATTGAAAAATTGCTTACCAAAAACAAACTATTCAAAGGAGCACGCATCCGGATAACTTTCTTCAGAAATGGAGAAGGTTTGTACACCCCTGAGACCAATGAATCAGCCTTTATCATTGAATCACAAGCTTTGAATGACACGTATGAACTGAATAAAAAAGGGCTTTTAATAGATGTTTTTCCTGATATAAAAATAAACGTTTCTCCGTTGTCATTTTTAAAATCGATCAACGCGTTACCTTATGTGTTGGCCGGTGTTTACAAGCAGGAGCATCGCCTTGATGAGTGCATCCTATTGAATGAACATGGCTCGCTGTGCGAAACCATCAGCTCAAATCTGTTCGTTTTTTATAATGACACCTTATACACCCCTTCCCTGCGTGACGGATGTGTTGCAGGTGTTATGCGACAAAAGATACTTGAATTTGCAGCCAATAATGGAATAACCACTGAAGACACAAAACCCTTAACTGTTAATCATTTGTTGGATGCAGAAGAAATATTTATCACAAATGCTATTATGGGTATCCAGTGGGTTGGTGCCTTTCGCAATAAACGTTATTTTCATTTCATGGCGTCAAAACTGATTCGTGAATTAAATGAATGGGTTTTTCTGCCTTGGAGAAAAAACTAGT
>CAZZBU010000165.1:0-6943 GCA_964652315.1 uncultured Bacteroidales bacterium | reverse complement strand
ATACTCTTGGAAAGTCTAATCAACAACAAATAAATATCACAGAGCCATTTACAAAAAAAGCCTGTTGCCTGAAATAAGTAAATACTGAAAAATTATGAAAAACATTCTTTTAATTCTGTTGGCATTAATAGCCATTATAATGATTATCCTTGGGATAAGGGGCAGTGTGCTTCCACCTGTATTCACAGGAATTGGATTTATTGTTATTGCTATCTTATTTTATAAAAAATAACATATTATTGCTCAGTCGGTAATGCAATTATTTGCAAGCCGGGATGAGAATAAAAACTGGGCTCGTGCCATTGCCATGATGCGTCATAGTTTTGGCGGACATCCTTTTGGTTCCGATGAATCAATCAGAAAAGGAAGGAAAAAGGGACGCATTGCTGGTTTTTATTCCGGATAATCATCCCCTTTCTATTAAAAAATCTTAATTCAATGAATTATGGAAAATAATAAAAGACTTCAAAATCAAACGGCTATAATAACCGGAGCGGAATCGGGTATCGGTAAAGCAATTGCTATAATGTTAGCCGGAGAAGGGGCTAATGTGGTTGCAAATTATATAGCCAATGCAAATGAAGCGGGGAAGGTGGCAGATGCTGCAAAAAATGAAGGCAGCGAAGCCATAATAATCAAAGCCGACGTAAGCAAGGAGGAACAGGTGAAGGAAATGTTCAGTAAAGCCATTGATACTTTTGGCCGGCTGGATATTCTGGTAAATAATGCAGGCATACAAAAAGATTCCACTATAGACGAAATGTCTCTGGAAGACTGGCAAAAGGTAATTGATGTGAACCTCACAGGCTATTTTTTATGCTCCCGCGAGGCCATTAAAACATTTAAAAAGCAGGAAATTGATGAAAATATTTCCATAACAGCTGGAAAAATTATTTGCATCAGTTCCGTACATGAACGCATTCCCTGGAAAGGCCATGCCAACTACGCGGCATCAAAAGGCGGGATAATGTTATTAATGAAATCCATGGCCATGGAAGTGGCCTCTGATAAAATCAGGATCAACAGCATTGGTCCGGGAGCCATTAAAACCCCTATTAACAAAGAATCGTGGGACGAGCTTGAACAATCAATCCCCTACGGAAGGGTCGGTGATCCCGAAGATATTGCAAAAGCAGCTGTATGGCTTGCTTCAGATGAATCGGACTACGTAACCGGTACAACCTTGTTTGTTGATGGTGGAATGACCCTCTATCCCTACCTGGCTTCAGGAAATTAATTCTCTTCGGAAAATCTTATTATGAGCTATACAATTAGAAATCTCGGTGTGATAAGCGATCGTCGAACGGCGGCAATCATTGATAAACGCGGTGACATCTGCTGGTACTGTCCCGGACAGTTTGACGGAACCTCCCTGTTTGCCTCCCTGCTGGATGAGCAAAATGGAGGGGTATGGTCAATAAACCCGGGGAAATCCTATGCAACAGAACGAAAATATGTTGAAAACAGCAGCATCCTTGAAACAAAGTTTCAGTCCGGGAAAGATGAATTTTTCGTCACCGACTGGATGCCATTTCAGGAAGATTTCACCGGTATTATCCGGTCGTTTTCCAATTCGCCGGTTTCCAAGAAAAATATCCTTGTGCCAGCCCCAGGCTACGGTAAGGAAAAAGTAAAAATCAAAAAAATTAACGATTTAACAATCAGTATAAATGAAAAAATTTGATGCAATTATTATCGGTTCAGGCCAGTCAGGTACACCACTTGCTTTTAAAATGGCTTCTGAAGGAAAACAAATCGCTATTATAGAAAAAGGGAAATTTGGCGGTACGTGCGTGAACACGGGTTGTACACCCACAAAAGCCTATGTGGCAAGTGCACGAAGAATCTGGGATGCCCGTCATGGATCGCAACTGGGAATAAACATACCCGATGGAGCATCTGCTGATTTAAAAAAAATAAAAAGCCGTAAAGATACTATCGTAAAGGCATCGGTTGATGGAATTAGTTCAGGTTTGGAAAAGGAAGAAAACATTACAATCCTGAAAGGGGAAGCCCGGTTTACAGGAGAAAAGGTGATTACTGTTAATGAACAAGAACTTACCGCCGATGAAATATACATCAATACGGGGGCCAGTCCTGTTATTCCGGAAGCGTTCAAAAACCTGAATTACCTGACCAATGAATCTATACTTCAATTAGAGGAACTGCCTGAGCACCTTTTAATTGTAGGAGGAAGTTACATTGGGCTGGAGTTTGGGCAAATGTTCAGACGTTTTGGTAGTAAAGTTAGCATTATCGAAAAAGCAGGCTCCATTATTGGCCGGGAAGACAAGGAGATTAGTGAAAATATCATGGAATTTTTACAACAGGAGGGTATTGATTTTAGATTAAACGCTACTTGCACGAAAGGGGTGCAAAACAATGATAACTCTATAACCCTCAAGCTGGACTGCAAAGAAGAAAATAAGGAAGTTACAGGATCACATGTGTTAATAGGTGTAGGAAGAAAACCCAATACCGCAGTACTGAATCCGGGCGCTTCAGGTATAAAAACCGATGACCGTGGATATATCGTGGTAAATGATTATCTGGAGACTAACATCAAAGGTATTTTTGCCCTGGGCGATTGTAACGGTAAAGGTGCGTTTACACATACTTCATATAATGATTATGAAATTATTACAGCCAACAAATTTGATAATCAGCAGCGGAAAGTATCTGATCGGAATCTAACGTATGCCCTGTATGTTGATCCCCCATTGGGAAGGGCTGGAATAACCAGGAAGGAAGCCCTGGAAAAAGGCTATAATGTTTTGGAGGCAAAGATGCCCATGAGTCAGGTAGCCAGGGCTAAAGAAAAAGGTGAAACCAATGGGCTGATGCAGGTTATTGTTAATGCTGAAAACAACAAATTACTGGGAGCAGCTATCTTAGGTGTTGGTGGTGATGAGATTATCAGTAGTATCCTCCAGCTGATGTATGCCCATATGCCTTACACCGTATTAAAAAAGTCAGTTATACCCCACCCAACAGTATCTGAATTGTTACCTTCCTTATTTGACAGTTTGGAAAAGGTTAACAATGATTAAATGAATTATCTGTGTAAAAGTTAACCAGTTTTTACCGGTTCCGACAGTATTTATTGTTGATAATTAAACACATTCCGAAAGGGGATGTGTTTTTTTATATACTTTTTGTCAGGAACTGCTTTTTTATACGACAATTTATTCAAAACAAAAGAATCCAAAAAAATGAAATTTATACCCATGAAATAACAGGAAAGAAAAACAGCTCTAAAATTCACTAAACCAAAAAAAATGAAAACAACGGCAAAAGAAAATCTATTCCAGTTAAAAGAATTACTGGAAAACATTAGCAACGACCACTACACGTCAAAACCTGATATTCTTTCGGGCGCTTCTATAGGGCAGCATATAAGGCATATCCTTGAATTTTATCTATTGTTGATTTCGGGTTCTTTTTCCGGCACCATTAGCTATGACAAACGTAAGCGCGATATCCGGATAGAAGAAGATACCGTCTTCGCCCTTCAAACCATTGAACGCCTGCTTCCCGGCATCGACACCCTGGATGAAAAACATCCGGTAAAACTAAAGAGTGATTATAGTACCGGTGGAGATTCACAGAGCCTCATTGACAGTTCTGTAGGCAGGGAACTGGCCTATTGCATCGAACACAGCATACACCACCAGGCCCTGATTAAAGCCGGATTGGTTGCCTTAGGTGCAGCACATATAACAAATGAGTTTTTTGGTGTAGCTTATTCAACCATCAGATACCGTAATGACCAATGTGCACAGTAACATACATACCCTCTGCCAGGGGTAATTCCTTTGTGCTTACCTCCAACAGGGATGAAAAGGCATACAGGCAAACTCTGCCTCCGGCCACTTACCTGCATAATTCAGGTAAAGTAACTTATGCGAGGGACAAGAAAGCGGGTGGTTCATGGATAGCCATCAACGAAAAGGGTAAGGTTGCCTGCCTGCTGAACGGGGCGTTTGTTATGCACACGAAACAGGATTACCATACTATCAGCCGGGGGACGGTTTTAGTGGATTTTACAGCCTCGGGGAAAAACAGCCATGAGTATTTTTCAGGCAGAGATCTGGCAAGGGTTGAACCCTTTACAGTTGTATCCATCGAGTATCAGAACAATACTGTGCCCGACTTCACAGAATTTATCTGGGACGGGCAAAACAAGCACTTCAGGCAGCTCAATGCAAGCAGTCCTTACATTTGGTCATCGGTAACCCTGTATAACGAAGAGCACAGGAACATTCGAAAAGATTGGTTTACAAGGTTTTACAAAGAAAACAGGGAAGACATGACCCCGGACAAAATCCTTGGGTTTCACAACAGAAAGCACACAGGTGATGACACAGTAAATGTTGTCATGCAACGCGAAGGCGAGTTAAAAACGGTAAGTATAACCCAGGTTACGGCTGTTGATATGATATTAAAAATGCAGTATACCGATCTTGTTAAACATTCCTTACACGATGTATTAATACGATGAGCCTGCAAAAAAAACATACCGGAATAGCCATAGCCCTGGCCTGGCCGCAAACCTATTGCAAACAACCAGGATCTTGGTACGATCCTGTAACATTATTTTTGGGGATTAATAGAAACCATTACTATAAAGTTGGACATGCAGCCCTGGTATTGGTTAACCCCGAAGAAAACAAAGCCCAATACTTTGACTTTGGAAGGTATCATGCCCCATACAAACACGGCAGGGTTCGAAGTGCCGAAACCGACCATGACCTTGAAATCAGGACGGTTCCGGTTTTATCGAAGGATAAAAAAAGAATTGAAAATTTCAGGGATATTTTATCCGAATTACAGCAAAACAAAGCTTGTCATGGCGAAGGAGAATTGTATGCAGCCTATTGCCCTGTAAATTTTGACATGGCGTATGCCAAAGCTCAACAAATGCAGGCTGAAAGCCCAATACCTTATGGCCCATTTGTGTTTAAAGGCAGCAATTGTTCACGGTTTGTAAATACTGTTATCAGGGCTGGAAAACCTGATTTCAGGTATTGGTTTGGCTTAAATTTCAAAGTCCCGTTTACACCCACCCCCATAAGCAATGTAAAGAAGCTGGAAAACAGGCAAATGCTACCCAGACTCCTGGAAGGTGAACTTTTTTGTCCGTTAAAAAAATTAAACCGACAACTACTTGTTTCTACCTTGCCAGCCCCGGAAAAACATCCGGCCATTCCTGAAAATGCCAGATGGTTAAGTGGTGAAGGAGCCGGCTCATGGTTTGATTTTGAGTTTGAAGGCAACCGGCTTAAAGCAACAAGATATTCCCCCGAAGGTGTAATTGAGTGTACAGGTTTATTTGAAAACCGGGATGCAATTCAATTACTTGGGAAGCACTCGACTTTCTCCGTATCTTACCCAAGCAATTGTAAAACAGTATCATTAAAAGTCTCCGGCACTGAACTTCGATTTTACAGGGCAGGTTAAATTCAGTCAAAAGAATAAAAACTCACCAGTGCGGTCTTGAATACTCCAGTAAATGAGGGGACTATTGCGAAAAACAGGGAGGTTACAATATCACAAACTCCCTGAAATTCTTTCTGTTAAAGATTTTTTCATTTGCATTATAAGTTTCTAAAAACCTCCCTGGTAACTTAGGCTTTTTTTTAATCGCTCCATTTGAATTCAAATCCATAGATCCTGCCTGCTTTTTCCTCAACAAAATCCACTTCTTGCTGTTGTTTTGTCCTCCAAAAATAGGTCTTTGCCAGGCTCTCTTTATATTCGTTTTGTTCGATCCTTTCTGAAATTAAAAAATTTTCCCAAAGTGCTCCCCTATCTGTTCGTAATTCCAATGGATCAAAATTATCTATAACCATATTCCGCACTACATTATCGTAAAAATAGATCTTTTTATTAGTCTTGATCTCATTACGAATATTCCTGCTAAAACTTCCCAGCTTAAATACTACATATCCTTTTTTGTAATATATCAATATATTTGCTTATTGTATTCTTATCCACATTAACTATTTGTGATAATTCGGTATAATTCACTTCACTACCTACCTGTAGGGCAAGAGCCTGGACTAATCTATCCAATACCTCAGGTTTTCTAATATCAGAATAAGTTAAAATATCACGATATAAATAACTATTCACCAGATTCTTTAATATGCTTATCTCTTCGCCAGGATGATTTAAAACATCCGGATAAAATCCATAAAATAGTCTATCCTCTAATTGCTGTTCGGCATTTAGATATCCATGATGATTTTCAAATTCTTCCCAGCTTATCGGGTATAACTGATATTCCCATTTCCTTCCAGTCAGGGCTTTATTTATTTTATTTGATAAGTCAAAGGAGGAAGACCCACTTGCAAATAACTGGACATCTTTAAATTGATCCGTTATTATTTTCATTGTAATTCCAATCCCGGATATTCTCTGTGCTTCATCAATAAATACCAGTTTGTACTTAGCTATTATATTTTTAATTTCCTCAGTATTGGGATTATCCAGCAGGCTTCTAACTTTAGGATTATCTACATCTGAGAATAGGTAATCTTTTGATTGTAATATAGTTTTTAATAAAGAAGTTTTTCCAACTTGTCTTGGTCCAACTACAATTATTGCTTTGCCCTTGTCTGACTTTCTGGTTATTTTCTCCTCTAAATATCTTTTATACATCTTTTTTCATTCAAAATACTAACTATTAGTAATTTTATTCACCATAAGTAATCATATTTAGTGATTATATTCACCGATGGAACAATTTAATTTTTTAATTATTTTTTTTAATTTTTTATAATTAACTAATAACAAGGAATATCCAAATCAATTACAACAGTTTAAATCGATAATAATTCAAGCAACTTTTACTTAAAATATTAAAAAAACTACTAGCCAAGGCCTCAACATTCCCATCAGAAATTCACAACCACAATCCCTGATTCCCTAACGATAATAC
>CAZZBU010000164.1:0-7015 GCA_964652315.1 uncultured Bacteroidales bacterium | reverse complement strand
ATTTTAATCTGGGCTGACCCAGATAATAAGAAAACAGAAGTGTCTTATACCTCCGAAGAACTGGTTAACTTATGGAAGAAGGTACTTATTCCGGTGCCGTAAGTGGTTTTTTGTATACCGCATTTTAACATGCAATTATAATTTCTTATGGGTAGAGTCTTTACCTAATAAGTAGCTTTTTTAAGGGATAATAGGCAATTATATAACTAAACCAAACAATTACTATGGTATTTTCTTATTCCCTCCTGTACGTCTACGCATTTACCTGGATATTTATTTAAGTTTTTAACATTTAATAATTATTCTTGCCATCAATTTCCACTCCTTCCATTTACACCAACAAAAGTTTTGCACTAGCACTTATAGTTTTCGTATGTTGTCATCAGGATTCTTATCGATCAATAAATGATAGGGATCAATGATTACCCTAACAGGTTTTTCTTCTGTATCAACAAAAATCTCAATTTCCTGCACACCATTGGAAACCCATTTCTTTTCCAGCTTAAGCGGCCGCCATTCGCCTTCTGTACCATCACCAAACACCCCTACTTCTATCAAGTCGTTCATGGGTATGCTTTCTTCTTTGCCCAAACCATCGGCTTTTAGCTTTTGGGCACTCATTTTTATTTTGATTTTATATTCGTTTTCGGCCAGTTTTTCGTAGCCTGCATCGATCAATCGGTTTTCATAAAGAATAATATTCTTGCAATGGTCGTCCAACAGGTAGGCAAGCGAATCAACCGCAGCCAGCTTTAAAAAATCATAAAACTCGTTGGTACTGATAAAAGGCCCATCTTCCTGAAATCTGTATGCCTGGATAAAACTGCGCAATGCGTTATTTAGCTTTTCTTCGCCATAATAGCTCCTAAAAGAGTTTAAAACAATCAAACCCTTATTATAATCAAGGTATTGCTGATTCTCACTCTCGAGCCAGATGTTTTCATGTTTGCTTTCTTTTGAACGGCCTGTTAGGTATGCATCAAGGGCATGTCTTACCAAACTCCGGTATTGTTCCTTTCCCTTGCCCATTTCAAGTACTACAGCACTGCTATAATCTGCCAGTGACTCACTCATTATATTTGAGCCCCGTGTCTGCCTTCCATAAAGTTGGTGGCCCCACCATTGGTGGGCCACTTCGTGCGCGGTAACATAATAGGTAATATTGGCTTTGTCTTTTTTTCTATAATTGTTTACCCATCCAAAATTTTCAGAAAAAGGCACAGTACCATCGAACGATTGTGCAAAATCAGCATACCTCGGGAATTCCAAAATACGTAAATGCCGGTGCTGATAGGGTGAAAAATTGGTGGTAAAATAATCTAGTGCATCTTTCACACCCGACATAAAATAATCAAGGTTGTAAGTGTGTGTTGGATGGTGAAAAATCTGGATTTTAACCTCATTGTTGGGTTGGCCAGACGGGCGATGAACATCCTCAACAACATTATACTTACCTGAGACAAAGCTAAAAAACATATGCCCTTTTGATTCTGCTTTATAATGAAAATACCGTCTTCCGTTTTCTTCCCATTCTTTCTGCAAATAACCCGGGGCCACTGCAACCTGGCCAGGGATGGTGCTGATAAAAATCTCGGAAGTAACAAGGTCGGCATCATCTAAAAATAATAGTTGATGTTTGTAGTAGGGATGGTCAATCTCGGGGCTTCTATAAAGTTTATCTGGCAAACCCTGTTTTTTCCTTTCAAGATCACTTTCCAACTCCCTGCTTATGCTATATCCAATTCCTGGATAGAGCTGGAAGTTAAGAAAAGAGCCGTTATATGTTACCAGGTTATAGCTTTCCAAACCTTCGAGCCCATGGCCAGTGTTTGCAAAGCCATTGTAGCCATACCTCATTTCAACCTCCATTAAAATTGAATCCCCGGGGTACATTCTGTTTTGCAACGGATATATCCTGTGGCGGTGCAACTGGTCATCTATGGCAGGCTCCACTTCCTTGCCGTTTAATAAAAGTGACAATATCTCTGATCGTTCAATCCATTCCAGGTGTAGTGAATCGATGGTGGATTGGGATTTGTTCTTGAGCCAGAATTTACCTCTGTATTCTACCTTCCGCTCCTCGGGATATATATCTACGTGCAAGCTTAAATCTACAACTTTCGGCTGCTGGAGAAATTCGTGTTTTTTGTATTTCTGTTCATAGTCTGCGGCCAGCTTATTTAGCTCTTTCTCTGAAAGATAAGTATTGATAATGCTTATATTATAGTAAATATATACACCTGCCCCCAGCCATAGCAGGGTAAATATGGTAAGTGCAGTTGCGTTGAGCGGGTTTAAACGCTTATAAGCTACTTTCATCCGTGTTTTAACACTTTCTACCAACCCCCTGTTCCACAAAAGGTTCCCGAGCAGCAAAAACACAATGCCCAATGCCAGCCAATAAAAGTTGAACCAAAACAAAGGCTCCACAAAATGTCCGAACCCATTTAAATCCGAGTACTTCCAAGATGGCTCATACCCGTATTTAAACAGGTTATAATCATAATCAAAAAAAACACTTAAGCCAAAGAGCACAAACCAAATGCCCATTGTAATTCCGTGCCCCGCAAATTTATTGTTGGCAATTATGTGCACAAAAAATGCCAGTGCCAGATATTGGAGATAATTTGGGAAAATAATAAAAAGCGCATATTGTATGTACAAACCAAATTCAAAAAAGTAAAATCCTTTAATAGCTTGATTAATAATGCCTGTAATTATAGGGCACATTGCCAACAAAAAGGCAATGCCCAATAAGCCTAACAGTTTGGAACTGTAAACCAACCAATTTGGTACAGGAAGTGTATCGGAAATAGGGGAAAACCGCATGGCCTTATCCCGGTGTATAACTTCACCGGTATAAAAGGTAATAAGGATAAAAGCAAAAAGAAAAAAATCAAATTCTTCGGCTTCAAGCATGTAGAGGGTTAAGGGGAGGTTTTCCGAGCCGCGTGGCCCATACATTAAAAACTGATCAACAAACAAAAGCACAAGGCCACCCAATAAGATAGCCAGAAAATATGGATCGCGTATAATGTTCCTAAATTCCAAAGATGCCAGATGAATGGTTTTTTTTAGGTTTGATTTGCGGTTCAGGCTAACAGCTACTTTCGGGATTTCTGCCGAATAATTTTCTTGGCCAACAACCTCAACTTTGCTTACCTTAACCCTTTCGGATTTAGACAAAAACTGCTGAAAATTAAACCGGATAAAGGTAAATGCCAGTAAAATAGTACCTACCCCCAGCCAAACAACCCTGTTCCACAAGATCAAGCCCGAAAGCGACATCAGTTTGGTGTTCTGTTCTTCAATGGAATAGTATTTCACCGAACTCTCATAAGTATTTACTGCAAAAGGATCCAATAAATCAACCAATGTGCGGTTATCCAGATCACGGAGCAAATAATCGCCCACCAAATAGGCAATAAAAAGCAGTATACTTACAACATAAGTTACAGAAACTTTTTTAGTAAGTGCTACCAGCCCAAAAAACAGGGCCCCTGAAAAAAACAGGTTGGGTATCACTATCATCAAAAAGGGATTGATGGTATAAATGAAGTTGAATGCCCCTGTTCGGCCTACATTCTGCAGTTGAAACCAATGGATAACTGCCGTGCCAATAAACAGCCCTAAAATCATACCTGAAAAAATAAATACCAAGGTTAAAAACGAGCCTAAAAAACGCCCGCCCAGGTAAGATTTTTCAGAAATAGGGCTTGTGAACAAAAAATTTCCGGATTGGTGCTCAATATCGCGATATACCGGCATGCCCATCACCGCGGACCCCAGAATAAGGCCAAAAATTGACATGAAAGAAAAAAAAGAGGACACCATACGCGGCGAATTAAGCAAAACCTTCTCTGAATATGGAAGGTTGGTTCCAACTGTACCGATAAGAAAAACATAGAAGAAGCAAAGAAAAAAATAGATATAGGTGGCTGGCCGTTTGAAACGGTATTTTAGTTCAAATTTTAGGATTGTAGCAAACATGGAACTTAATCTATATGGTTAATAATTCTTTCTGGCTGGTTTTCTTGATAGTACTAAAATAGACATCTTCCAAATCGACTTTTTTATTTGTAAAAGATGCATCAGGTGCATGCGCACTTTGCACGATGATTTCTGTTTTGCCCCCAATAAGATGGCTGTAAATTACATTCAACCTTTCATTGTAGGCTTCCAATTCACTTTTATCAATGGTTTTTTTCCAGATGGAATCTTGTAGTTCCCCGATTAGCGCTGAGGGGGTCCCGGTTTGAACTACTTGTCCGTGATTTATAATGGCCATGTTTCTGCAAAGTGTGCTTACGTCATCAACTATATGAGTAGACAAAATTACGATGGTATTCTCCCCAATTTCGCTAAGCAAATTATGAAAACGATTGCGTTCAAGTGGGTCGAGCCCTGCTGTTGGTTCATCCACAATGATAAGCTTGGGATCGCCCAGCAAAGCCTGTGCAATACCAAAACGTTGTTTCATCCCCCCGCTGAAAGTCCCTAATTTCTTTTTTCGCTCATCATACAAGTTTACCTTATGCAAAAGTGCCACAACAAGTTTTTTTCTATTCGTTTTGTTGGTAATCCCTTTTAAACTGGCGATGTGGTCCAGCATCATTTCGGCCGATATTTTTGGATATACTCCAAATTCCTGTGGCAGGTATCCCAGAATTTTTCGTACTTCGTCTTTTTGCTTTAATACATCGAGGCCATTTAGGTGTACACTACCCTGATCGGCTTCCTGCAAGGTAGCAATGGTACGCATAAGCGTTGATTTACCTGCACCATTAGGGCCTAACAGTCCAAACATCCCCTGTGGAATGTTCAAAAAAATTTCATGTAAAGCCTTAACTCCGTTTTGGTATGTTTTTGAAAGGTTTTTTATTATAAGTTCCATACGGTATTTAAAAGAATTATTGGTTTGACGAGGATATAAATTTATTTATATTTTACAATATGAGATACATATGAATTAAAATTTAATACAAAATTCATATTCAAACAAGGTTTTTAATGCAAAGAAGTTTGGATCATCAATATTGATAAAGGCTCTGTTTTGAACATAAAAAAAATGATTGTATTGAAGAATAAGGCACAAACCGTTAAATATTTAAAATATTGTTATACAAAATTTTTTATTAAGGTAACATATGTTTTGTATTTTTAAAGCTCGCCTGTAATCCAAAACAGTTATGCCAACATCGATCCTTACTTGCAAATTTATTAACTGCATAAGTATAAAGATTCAGGAAGCATTTAATAATAACTTACAACATTTACCAGGCTAATTTTAATCACTAAAGAACAAATAAATGCTAAGAACATGAAAAAGCTGGTTTTAACCTCTGTAACTTTGATTTTTTTTGGTAACATGTCTTTGGTAAATGCCCAGGAATCCATAACCGTATCAGGTGGAAATGCCACAGGCGAAAATGGCTCATTAAGTTATTCAGTTGGACAGGTTTTTTATAGCGAAAGCATGGGCGGAAACGGCTCAATTGCTGAAGGTTTGCAGCAGGCATATGAAATATATGTATTGCCAAACGTAAAAGAAATCTTAGCCTCAAGCTTTGGCATTGAGGCATATCCCAATCCTGCCATGGATTATATTTCTTTGATTTTTGAAAAATATCCTTCAATCAGTTTACAGTTTCAGCTTTTCGATATGCAGGGAAATATACTACTGGGCAGTAAGGTGGCTAATCAGGAAACCCATATTGATATGCAGGGGCTTCCATCTGGAACTTATCTGCTTGTTGTGTATGAAGGCGAACTTATTATTCGGAATTTCAAAATCATTAAAACTCAATGAGACAGTCCCGAATCTTTCGGGACGTAGTCTATAGTCCCGATAGCGAAGCGTATCGGGAACAAACAAAGCTATGTCAAAAAAAAAACAGTAACCATGAAAAAAGTATTTACAATCATTTCAGCCATTTTATTAACGGCATGTGCGTTTGCTCAAGCACCCCAAAGCATGAGTTATCAGGCTGTGATAAGGGATGCTGAAAACAAAACAGCCACAAACCAAAATATTGGTATGCAGATAAGCATATTAAAAGATTCTATTGATGGAACAGCCGTTTATGTTGAGCGGCATTTTCCATCAACAAACGCCAATGGCCTTGTAAGCCTTATAATTGGTGGGGAAACTGCGACTGTGGTTTCGGGTGATTTCAGCAAGATTGATTGGGCAAAAGGATCTTTCTTTATTAAAACCGAGACTGACCTGCTTGGAGGTTCAAGCTACATCATTTCCGGCACAAGCCAATTGCTAAGCGTCCCTTATGCGATGCATGCTAATACAGCAGGGAGCGTTAAAGAAACAGATCCTACTGTTAAGAAATATAAAGTAGGCGATTTCGCAAAGGGAGGCATTGTATTTTGGGTTGATGAAACCGGTCAACACGGGCTTGTATGTGCAAAAGAAGATCAAAGCGGCGGATTACGGTGGCATGCAGGTACAAGCAAAAACACGCATGCCAAAGGAGATGGTTTGTACGCTGGTAAAACCAACACAGCCATAATCATTGCGGCCCACGCAGCGATAGGTGATGATGATGCACAATATGCAGCAAGGATATGCAATGAATTGCAGGTTACTCATGATGGAACAACATATGGTGACTGGTATCTGCCTTCTATGGAAGAATTAAATCAAATGCACTTACAAAAGTCCGTAATTGATGCAACAGCTACACTAAACGGAGGCACAGCATTAAATTCTAACTATTGGAGTTCAACAGAATTAACAGATGTTTCTGCAGGCAACCTATGCTTCGGTTCAGGGGTTTTATGCTCAGGCGGTTTTCCATCTGCCAAAAATACCAAATATAAAGTACGCGCTATTCGTTCATTCTAAATAGGACAACCAAAAGTGAGAAAAATTTATAAGGCTTGTATTATAAAAACATTTATTTAAAACCCAGTTAACAGGTGGTAATCTGCAACCCATCATGACAGCTAGCCCGAGTTTCCGGGTTATACTCTCCTGCAAATATAATCAATTGACGAACAA
>CAZZBU010000163.1:0-7078 GCA_964652315.1 uncultured Bacteroidales bacterium | reverse complement strand
TCAAAAAAGAAAAACCCGCATCTTGCAGGCTTTGGAGGAGTTGGCGGTAGGTTTTTAGGGTGAAGTCCATTTTTTTGAGTTAACAGTTTTGCCTCATTTTTATCTTTTCACTTTTAGTTTTTCATTTAAACCTCTCCTGAAAATCCGGCTGCTCCTTCATAATTGCAGCACTCTGGGGGTAGTTTTCGATGAACCAGACGAGGAAGGCGGTGGGGTCGATCTTTTGTGTCAGCATTTCATTGCGCTTCTGGTGGAGCTCTTTTTTGGGGTGGGGATGTGACAGAAATTTGTCGAGGGTGGGGAACAGTTGGCTGGCATCGCGAAAGTTATACAAGAGGCCCAGCTCATGCTGTTCTTCCAGTGTGCCTGCCGAAAGGGAGTTGATGTATAGGGCCGGGGTGCCCAGCATGGCGCATTCTGAGGCAGTAGTGGCTCCTTCTCCAATATATAGCTGTGCAAAGGCCAATGCATCATGCAGTTTCTCCGGGGGGAGTTTAGTCTGGTATTGACGGAGCTGGACGGGCAGTTCGCCCTCGGATGATATGAACACGTGCATGTGTTGTTTCAGCTTTTCAACCAGTTGCATTTTGGTGGCAAGGTCAAGTCCTTTCTGTCCCACATCATGATTGGCGTGCCACGATACAAACCTGATAATGGCATACTTCTCATCGGACTTAAGTCCCAGGAGTCTATATACTGAGGGATCAGGAGTAAAATACCGGGGATGCAGGTAGGATAACTCCATGAAGCCGTTAAATCGGATTTGCTTTGACCCAAGATCTTTACGAAAGTTTTGTGGATTGAGCGCAACTTTTGAAAATGGAAGATACAGCCGGTGGTTCAGCCCCGCAGATTCGGTATCATCCAGAACAATATGTGGTTTTCGCAACAGCCAGGCTACATGTGCAGCATAAGGAGAAGCAAAACTCATAAAAACATCCGGCTTGAAATATATTGCTTTTTTTAGAAGCAAAGCATCGGCCTGAAATATGTATATAAACTTGCTCCGCATTTTACTTGCACCTTTGCCCCTGTTATAAAAAGGAATTTTATAAAAATGCAATAAATAATGTATCACTTCCTTATCACGGGCCGAAATAAAAAACTCATGACCTTTAGCCTGCATGAGTTGTATAAAATTCCGGAAATAATGAACGTGCGCGGGGTGGCCGATGTCAATGAAAATTCGCATTAATTTTCAGTTTTACTTTTGTCAATAAATTCTCTAAACCACAACTCAAGGTGAAACATTTTCCAAATTTCACGAGAGTAATCTCCTTTTTTATCAATATGTTTAGCCAGTAAATCTAATGCCCTGTTTTGGTCAATATAACCGCGCGATCGGAAACTATCTGAAGCAAAAACATCCTTAATAAGATTGTAAAACTCCTGATTTCTAAACCACTTTGCTTCTGGTGTGCTAAAGCCTATTTTATCTTGCCGCAATCTTATGGCCTCAGGAAGAACACCTTTCATTGCTTCTCTTAATATGTGTTTTGTTACCCCTTTTTGAATAAGTTGATCTGATGGTAAAGAAAGGGTACGCTCTACCAACCTATAATCAAGAAAAGGAGTTCGGGCCTCAATGGAAAAATGCATTGAGTTTCTGTCTTCCCATTTAAGCAGATGCTCAAGTTTGTACTCAAAATGATTTAAAAGTGCCTCATTCAAATTATTGGCATTATACAAGCCATCTGAAATTACAGTATTGTTTTCAAATTTTTTTAGAAATTCGGTTTTTATATAGCCCCGGGATTTAATTCTGTTTTTTTTTCTTAACCCTGTTGGAAGCAAGTAAAAAACAAAAGTTTGTAACCCTAAAATTGACTTATGTCTGGTGATATAATAAAAGATTTCCTTTATCAGAGAAAGCCATTTAATTTTTAGAAACAAATCCTTAAAGTATACTCCAAAGAAATAATGATAACCAGCTAGTTGCTCATCTGCCCCTTGACCATCCAGGGTAACTGCTACCTTGCCTTTTGCCAGTTGCATAACCTTAAATTGGGCATAGGGAGAAGTGGATGGGATTGGTTCTGCTTGGGCAGTTACAAAATGCTTAATATCAGACAACAGAGATTCACCCGTAGGGTAAATGAAATGCATATTCTTTACCTGATCTTTATATAAATCAATAAAGTCAGATTCATCACCTTTATCACCTTTGTTGTAAACAGCGGAAAATGTATTTAAAGCACTCAGCTTATTTTTTTTTAGCAACAATGAGACAATGGCTGATGAATCCAGGCCACCACTTAAGCATACGCCTACCGGGACATCGCTTCTAAGGCGCAAACTTATAGAGGAGCTAAGCATCTCAGCATAATCGGAACCGGAAGTACAAGGTCTTTTTAAGTTTTGCTTGAGATCGTACCATCTTTTTATCCGGACTTTTCCTTCAGCAATTGTCATTGAGTGCCCATGCTGAAGTTTTTTTATCCCCTGAAAAAATGTATTTTCCGTCTGATCGGTTCGATTATAAACGAGGTAGTCGTATATCGCTTCATCATTAGGTGAAGGTTTATCGGCTAATACCTTTAATATGGGCGCTATCTCTGAAGCAAAGATCAGGCGATCCTGATCAAAATGATAATAAAACGGTTTTACACCAAATCGATCTCTTGAGATGAAAACTTTTTTTATATCTCTGTCATATATGGTAAATGCCCACATGCCATTCAATTTATGCAGACATTCTTCGCCCCATTCAATATACGCTGCCAAGAGTACTTCTGTATCTGTTTTTGTTCTGAATTTATATCCTTTTTGTTCCAGATCAGATTTTAGTTCGATATAATTGAATATTTCACCATTAAAAACCATCACATACCTTTGATCATCAGAAATCATGGGTTGATGACCATCTAAGGAGAGATCGATGATGCTTAGCCTTACAAAGCCCAGCCCGGTATTTTCATGAATGAACGTTCCCTCATCATCCGGACCGCGATGCTTCATGATGTGCATCATTTTCCGGATTAGGGATTCTTCTGCCGGTTGGTTGTTGAAGTTTACTATGCCGCTTATTCCGCACATTATGTCTGGGTTACAGGGTTATGGGGTTTTGGGGTTTTGGGGTTTTGGAGTGACAAAGATACGAAGTTACAAGAGAGATCAATGGGATGTTTTTGGATGCTGCCTTGCAACTTTGTTACTTCATAACTTTCAAATAAACATCAACAATCCGCTCTGCTATGCTTTCACTGTCCATACCTGTTTCCAGGATTCGCTCTCTACCTTTGGTTGTGCCATTCTTTGCTGAATAATTCAATGCCTCTTTCAACTTTTGAGAAAACTCTGCAGGATCATACCCTGCCAGGTAGCACCCTTCCACATTTTCTATTACCTGCCTTACATCTCCTACCTGGGTGGAAACGATGGGCAGGTTGCAGGCCATGGCTTCTTTGATTACATTGGGACTACCCTCGTGAAATGAGGTTAGCACCAGCACGTTGGCAGCATTCATCCAATGCCGTACTTCATCATGTGATTTATTGTAAACCGGGATCAACTCAACATTAGAATCATTAAGCAAGTTCACCGCTTGTTGAGCTAACCCGAAGTTTTTTTCCGGTCGCTGTGGGTTGGAAACAAACGCTATAATCTTTTTATTTGCGGGTAATTTCAGCAACTCACGCGCTTCATCCAACGGTTCAGGAAAAAACTGATGAATATCCACACCGTTAGGGATAACGGTTACATTGGGCAGGGATAACTTTGTTTGCATCTGTTTTGATTTTACAATTACCTGCCTGAAATAGTATTTTGCCAGCCAGCTGTTGATACGAACAAATAATCTACTTCTAAAACTAAAGCTTCCATCCAGTTTGTTAGATCCCATGATATCATCTCCCATAAAAGAGATGACAGACGGTATTGATGGTCTCGCGAGCGCAAGCGACAAACCACTAATTCCGTAATGGACGTGAATAAGATCAAAGGATTTACCTTTCAGGTACTTTTTGATATCGAGAACCGCACCTAAATAGCCTTTCATCCCCTTTCCCCTGATGGTATAGTGAGTGATATCCACCCCTTTGGAAATCAGTGTCTCACCCTGCTTTTTTACAACCGGGCTGATGCCGTCCTTTGTGTTTCCGGAACTGATAAATAATACTTGCATTTAAAATTATATAACTCCCCGGCCAATGGCTCTGAAAATATTCCAACCAATGATCAAAAGACCTGCGGCAATCAGGGCTGCGTACCACCAATTATTGCTTCGGTAGTTTTTCAACCCTATGGCAGCCGGAATCATCATCATAGGCATAATATTCCATCCCAGCCGCACCTGGGTAAACATGGCCGTGATACCCAGTATAATGGTAAAACCAATGGTATAGCCTAAAATCATTAAAGAACGACGGAAATTATATTTGATCATATGCCAAAAACCCAGTAAAACAAAAATTGCCAGAATATTCCAGGAAACCAAACCCGGTATCTCATAGTTGGTGAAATAATGGTCAAAAGGATAAGGAAATCCGATATCCACCATAGATGGAAAGGGAGCAAAATGGGATATTACAAGAAACACCGGGCCCAGGGCAAGATTGGCCCATGTTGTTCCCTCTTCAATGGACGCAATTCTTTGGTCACCATGCTCCGTCCCTCCTTCGATACGTTCCAAATAATATTCCTCTGAGCTGGTAACATTCAAAAATATTAGGAACACCCCAATGGCTAATCCACCAACAATCCATGAATACAAAGGGTTACCCCGTATTTTGTTGAAGAAAAAAAAGGAAACCAGCGTTAGTAAGAGAATCGACCCTGCAGCGGTACGGATTAAAAAAAGGAAGGAAATTGCCAAACCCATCAATAGCACAGTCTTAAGTTGTACCTTACCTGTATAGTTCATTTTCAGTGCAGCATATATAACAAACGAAGTACAAAATACCACAAAGGGCTCCTTCATGATGATGGCATCATAAAACATGGATAATGGGAAAAAAGCGGCCATCCAGGCTGCCAGTCGCGCTGTCGGCTGATCGACCAGATACGAAGCGGCACGGTAAATAAATACCACACTCCAGGAGCCCAGGATAGCAATAAAAACTTTTGCCAACAGAACAGACTTGAAAGTAAGGGCATATAATATCCCGATCACCAATGGAACTCCAATATTATCGATATGTTCGTATTCGTTCATCAGGTGTGGGTATATATGGGAAATACCCTGTTCCCAAAAAACATCTGCTACTTGTAAAGAAATTGTTATATAGCGAATGGCATCAATAGCTCCTACGTATTCCCATCTTCCTATTGTCAACTGAGCAAATATGCCGATAATCAATACACCAATAATTCGCAAAATAAGACTTTTACGAAACAATATTTTTTCAAATTGCTTGTCAGGATATGCATTGTATTTCCTTTCATGATTTGTCAAACCTTTAAAAAAAGCATAAACAAGGAAAAAGGCAGCTACAACCCAAGGTAAAAAGATCAGAGAAGAACGAAGTATTAAATATAGAATGACAAAAATAAGAAACAGAAACAAACCCAAAGCTTTCAAATGCTTCTGAAAAAACACGGGTATATCCGGATCAAACCGGGCCGGGATTATGAAACTGGATCTTTTCTTCTGAGAATATATCACTGTTTAATCAATGATTAGTGGGTTATTTGTTTCTTCAAAATATCACGCTGAAACACGATACGTACTTTCACAAAAAACTGATATATCCGGTTCCATAATTTAAGATGCACCTTCGGTTTAAATACTTTGTAAGCCCGTTGAATCATGCGGCTACGATGGGCATCATGCTCCGGAAAGCGATGACTAATGGCATGTTCGTCTTTATGATATAAATCTTTGGTTTCAAGCTTATAGGCACGATTGAGCTTGCCCGAGTAATCCATGGCAGCATAGGACAAGATAATGTCTTCGCCATTTCCTACAGGGATTCCCCGGATGTCATCAAACAGGGGTACTTTTGATAACGCATGTACACATACTGCACGGTGAATCAATACATACCGGGTAAGGCTAATCTCCACCGGTCCATACTGGGTGTTTTTAGAGTATTGTCCATTTTTCGGATTTCGACCAAAAGAGGTATGACAGGAATAGGGTTGCTTTTGCCAGTGTTTAAACAATTCCTTTAATGTTGTTTCCGGAGCCATGATATCATCGTCATGGTAGAGAATGCAAGGGTATTTTGATAATGAAGCAGCTGCAAAACGGGTAAAAAGACCAAAATCTTCAGAACAATTTATAATTCTGGTCTTCTCATTATCAAAAGACATAGACATATCCGCATTGTTGTTCCAGATGATGATTTCTCCTATCAAATCAGATTGTAAGAGATGTTTACAAATCTTTTCTACCCCTTCAGGACGTTTCCAATTGAGAAGTACTGCTGAAATTTTTGTCATATAGAAGATTCTATATCAAGTTTTTTAAAAATATCTTCAAGTTCGATGATATCAACTTGAAAATTGGCTGCATGATTGTTGGTTTCGCATTTGCCCAATACCGGTATGTACTTGTGTCCGGCTGCATCTGAAAGCCTGGCGTATGTAGATTTGACAACATACCCAAACATTTCAATTACTTTTAGATTATCACCCCACAAGATATTGACCAAACCTGCACCATGAGGTGCCAGCACAACTTCGGCATGGGCGAATAGCAGAACCTGTTCCCTGAAAGACATTCCGCTAAGGGGATGTTTTTTAAAATTGTACTTAAGCAAAAGTTTATCAACTTCATCCTGATTCACAATCATTCGCTTATTGGCATCATTCCGGGAAATAAATACCCTTGTGTTTTCTTTTTGAAAGCTGTTGCCTGTAACTTTTAAAACAATTCTTTCCCTGAGCCACATAACCATGGCAGGGCTTATTTCAGGGAAAGTGGGAACCAATAAGTTTTTCACCCTGGTGGTTTTACCCTCCCAAATCACAATTCTTTCGGAATCATACCCTAATACAGCCAAAGATTCCAGCATATAAGATGGGGGGTTGGGGGGTAGGATTAACAGCGGCTGACAGGGCAATTTATCCTGAAGTACTTCCAGATATCTTAACTTTGTTAATTGCTCAGCAATCCAGTGATAAATATTGATCCAGC
>CAZZBU010000162.1:0-7085 GCA_964652315.1 uncultured Bacteroidales bacterium | reverse complement strand
GCTATCAACTACTTCATCGTTTCCTGCTCAATAAACGCACCCAGCTTGCTGTATTTTTCGTAGAGTACTTTGTATTTTTCTACATTTTCCGGGATGGGCTTGTATTCTTTCTCAAAACCACTACCCATGCTTTTTTGTGCTTCTTCAAAACTGCTATGAACTCCGCCTACTACTGATGCAGCCATGGCTGAACCCAATGCGCAGGTTTGTTCAGATGTAGCAATCAGGATGGGCATATCCAGTACATCGGCCACAATTTGCATCACCAGGGGCGATTTTTTGGCAACACCCCCAAGGGCTATCACACCATCAATGCGCACGCCTTCATCACGGAAGCGGTCCACGATTTTTTTCGAACCAAAAGCAGTGGCTTCCACCAATCCTTTAAAGATGCGCGGAGCATCAGAACCAAGCGTAAGGTTTGATATTGCGCCTTTCAGCAATTGATTAGCGTCCGGAGTACGGCGTCCGTTCATCCAGTCGAGCGCTACAATGCCGGATTCGTCGATGGGTATTTTTGCTGCTTCTTCGCTTAGTTTTGGAATGATGGCATCGGCGATCTCATCTGCCAGCTTGTCCTTTGTGGCCTTATCAATGAGGGATGATTCGGGTAGAATATTCGTCAGGGGCCATAGCAACACTTTCTTAAACCAGGCATAAATATCACCGAATGCCGACTGTCCGGCTTCCAGGCCAATCATACCCGGGCTGATGGAACCATCAACCTGTCCGCAGATACCCTGTACCAGGTTATCGCCTACTTCATCAGCCGGCGCTACAAGCATATCACAGGTAGAGGTACCCATAACTTTACTAAGGTAGTACGGTTTTATTTCGCCACCTACTGCGCCCAGGTGGGCATCAAAAGCACCCACGCCTATGGCAACAGTTTCCGGTAATCCCAGTTTTTTAGCCCATTCGGCAGAGATAGTACCAACTTTTTCATCCGAAGTATACGTTTCTGTGTACAGCCTGTCTTTAATACCTTTTAAAAGCGGATCCAGCTTTACCAAAAATGCCTCATCAGGCAAACCGCCCCATTCCGGGTGCCACATGGCTTTATGGCCGGCTGCACACCGGCTGCGCTTCATCTCAAGCGGATTTGTGTTGCCTGCAAGCATTGCAGGAATCCAGTCGCAATGCTCTACCCACGAAAAAGCATTGTCCCGGATGGTTTCATCATCGCGCAATACTTTAAGAATTTTAGCCCAGAACCATTCCGAGGAATAAATTCCACCTTCGTATTTGGTGAAATCAGTGCCCCCCCATGAACGGGCCAGGACATTAATTTCGTCAGCTTCTTTCACTGCTGTATGGTCTTTCCAAAGCACAAACATGGCATTGGGGTTTTCGGCAAATTCTGGTAGCAGGGCCAGGGGTGTCCCTTCTTTATTTACTGCAACAGGTGTTGATCCAGTGGTGTCCACTGAGATGCCAACAATATTGTCTGCCACGCCAGCCGGAGCCTGTTCTACTACTGATTTTATTGTTTCTTCCAGTCCATGAATATAGTCCAGAGGATGTTGGCGGAACTGGTTTCTGGAGGAATCGCAATATTGTCCTTCTTTCCACCGGGGGTAATAAGAAACTGCCGAAGCAATTTCTTTTCCCGAGGATGTGTCTACCAACACTGAGCGGACAGAATCTGTTCCATAGTCAATGCCGATGGTATATTTTGTTGAAGCCATAATACTCCTGTATTTTTAGTTCTTATTTCTTTTTCAATGTCAGTAAAACGACTGATTTTGATGGTAAATCCACCGTAAGTGTTTCTTTTTTCACCTTAAATCCGTCAAATGCCTGAATGTTCACTTCCTCTTCTTCACCAAATTTATTGTAGGCATCTATTTTATCAGCAGTAATGAATTCAGCGTTTACCACCTCAAATTCATCGTTTTTATCCGTTCTGATGGTTGTCGAAACAGCATTATCCGGGTCAATATTTGTAAGCGTGACGTTGACGTTGCCATTTTCCTCCTGAGAAGCTGATACATTAACCGCTGGCAGGCTTTCATCATTGTATGTATAATACGGGGTATTGATTTGAGTAGGCAGCAACAATGCATCCTGATGCACATTATACATTTTAAATGCATAATAGGTTGGTGTTTTAACCATTTCCGGACCATCTGTTAAAATCATAGCTTGCAACACGTTCACAATCTGTGCAATATTCGCCATGGATACACGCTCAGCATGATTATTAAAGATATTGAGATTAACCCCGGCTACAAGGGCATCGCGCAGGGAGTTCTGCTGTTGCAGGAATCCGGGATTTGTACCGGGCAGGGCATCATACCAGGTACCCCATTCATCAACAATCAATGGCACCTTACCTTCCGGATCATACTTATCCATGATTTCCAGGTGTTTTTGAATAAATTCTTCCACTACAAGGGTATGCTTGAATGTGTTGAACCACATGTCTTCTTCAAAATTTATCGAAGATCCTTTACTGCCACTCCAGCTATTTGTTGGCAGGGTGTAATGATGGAGTGAGATACCTTGCGTCAGATGCATTTTTCCTTCCAGGCCGGCCATGAGTTTTTCAGTCCAGTTGTAATCGCCTGATGATGGGCCAACAGCTACGCGTTGAAAATCACTTCCGCGAATATATCCTGCAAAATGGCGATAGATGTCAGCATAATATTCAGGGCGCATTTCACCTCCGCAGCCCCAGGTTTCATTACCGATTCCCCAAAATTTTACGTCCCATGGGTCCTCACGGCCATTCTTTTTTCGCAGGTCAGTCATCGGACTTTCATTGCTTGAGGTCACGTATTCTACCCAATCAACCGCTTCCTGAACTGTGCCTGTTCCTACATTAATACTCAGATATGGTTCTGTGCCAATCAGTTCACAAAAATTCAGGAATTCGTGCGTTCCGAAGCTGTTATCCTCAGTTACACCTCCCCAAAATACATTAACAATGGAAGGGCGTTCTTCTTTGGGACCAATACCATCTTTCCAGTGGTAAGTGTCGGCAAAACAACCTCCGGGCCAACGAAGGACAGGTACTTTTAGTTCTTTCAATGCTTCCAGGACATCGGTACGATATCCTTCGGTATTGGGAATGTCCGAGTCTTCACCAACCCATATTCCGCCATAAATTAATGTACCGAGGTGTTCGGAAAAATGGCCGTAAATATTTTTGTTGATGGTATGTTCCGCTTTTTCGGTGTTAATCATAATCTCGCTTTGTTGCGCGTAGGAAGAAATACTGATTGCCAGGGCAATCTGAATCGTTAGAAGAAAATGAACTGTTTTTTTCATACGTTTATTTGTTATTTATTTTATTATCGGAGAGCAAAAGAAAAAATATATGAGACAAACCAGTGTTCCATAAAATATTACTGCTTGTTTTGCCCGTAATAGGCGTTTTTCCCATGTTTACGTAAATAGTGTTTATCAAGCAGGTACTGATCGATGGGCTGTTTGTTTCCCAGAATTTCAGTACGGAAAGCCATTTTTGCCACTTCGTCCATTACCTTGGCATTGTGTACCGCAGTATGGGCGTCTTTACCCCAGGAAAAGGGGCCATGCCCGGTAACCAGCACACCCGGGATGGCATTGGGATCAAGGTTTGTGAAACGTTCTGCAATGACCTTTCCGGTGTTGAGCTCGTAATTGGTTTCTACTTCATTCTTTGACAATGATCTTGTACAGGGAATCTCACCATAAAAATAATCGGCATGGGTGGTGCCATAAGCCGGTATTGGCTTGCCGGCCTGCGCCCAGCTTGTGGCCCATTCTGAATGGGTATGCACCACACCTCCAATGGATTTGAAGTGGTTGTACAATACCACGTGGGTGGGCGTATCAGAGGAAGGTTTGTAGTCTCCTTCCACTACTTTTCCCTGCATGTCCACTACAACCATATCACTTGGTTTCATGTTGTGGTAATCCACTCCGGAGGGTTTTATTACTATTAATCCCTGCTCACGATCAATACCGCTAACATTGCCCCAGGTAAAGATGACAAGGCCATGTTTTACAAGGTCGATATTGGCTTTAAATACTTTTTCTTTTAGTTTTTCAAGCATGTTTTTATAAAAAAGGAGAGCATTCTTCATTAAATGAAAAATGCTCTTGTTAAATAAATTCTACCAGAAATAAGCATACAGACTAACAATAATCAATACAATACCCATGGCTAGAACCAGGAATGTATTGTCGGTTTTAATTATTTCAGGATCATACTCGTATGCTTTACTGTCTTGTTTACCACTTTTGGCATTGGTATACATAATAACAGACAGGAACCCAAGCATTGCAGTCATCATAAATATCGAATGGAACCCTAAATGAAGCAATCCCATTCCAAAGAGGTTTGTACCCCAGATTAGTCCGGCTACAAGAGATATTACTGCTAACACACCAAACACCCGGCCTGCATTGAGCTGTTTTTTAATGTTTGCTTCGCTCATTTTTGTTGCTTTGACCTGTTTTTTATCAGTTAAAACAAGCAATATGGCCAAACCTACAAGGATGATGAAAACGTATCCCATCCGAATCATCCATGGAAGGTCGGGCATGGCCATTTTCATTAAGATACCGGCAGGAATGGTGGCAATGGTAGTCCATAATGCTGCCCTGTTGGTAGCCCGTTTCCATAAAATACCCATACCAAATACGGCTACCACACCGGGATAAATAAACCCGGTATATTCTTGTATGTACTGGAAAGCCTGGTCGAGACCTCCGAGCAAGGGACGGGCAGAAAACATGGCAATAAGCAATGCTGCACCAGCAGCAATGCGTCCGGTTTTCACCAGTTGCTTTTCGCTGGCATTTTTGTTTATTAATTTTTTATAAATATCGAGCGTAAAAATGGTCGATGTAGAGTTAAGCATAGAAGCCAGCGATGAAACTACGGCCGCCACAAGTGCAGCAAAAGCCAGCCCCCTGATGCCAACAGGTGCAAAATTACGCAGCAGCCATGGATACGCATCATCAGAGCGGGTTATTTCGCCTGCAAGTACCGAAGAGTCCCCCATTTGATTGATGAAAGATAATGTGCCATCGGCTGCTTCAACTGACATGCCATGTATCACATAAGCAGTAATACCAGGAACAATCACGATAATAGGGATTAAAATTTTCAGGTAACCAGCAAACAATAACCCACGTTTTGCTTCTTTAAGGTTTCTGGCAGCCAATCCTTTTTGAATAATGAATTGATTGAAGCCCCAGTATCCAATGTTGGTGAGCCACATGCCTCCAAAAATAACCGCAAGTCCTGGTAAATCGAGGAATGCACTGCCTGTGTTTTCAGTTTCAGGTATTATCATACTGAAGTGTGTGTCAGCCGCTGTTTCGCGAACACGCTCAAGGACCACCATAAAACCATCAATAGCAGAGCCGGCATCGCCTGCAACCGCATCAAGTGCAAACCATGCAGTAATTAAACCACCGCCAATAAGGAATATTACCTGAACAATATCAGTCCAGGCAACCGATTTAAGTCCTCCGTAAATAGAATATATACCGGCAAAAAGTAACAGTCCCGGCACTCCGTAAACCATAGGCACCCCTAATATCTGGTTCATTGCCAGTGCCCCCAGCCATGAAACCGAGGTAAGGTTTACAAAAACGTATACCAAGAGCCAAAAGAATGAGAAGAAGAAGCTTACACCTGTTCCATACCGTTCACGGGCAAATTGTGGCATCGTAAAAATTTTCTTGTCCAGCATTTGAGGCAGCAGGTATTTGGCTACCAGGATGAGCACAATTGCCGCAATCCATTCGTAGGCAGCCATTCCCAAACCGATGGCATATCCCGAACCCGACATGGCAATAAAGTGTTCGGCTGAAATGTTTGCTGCAATCAAAGATGCACCAATGGCCCACCAGGAAAGGGTCCCGCCTGCCAAAAAATAATCTTTTGAGTTTTTGGTCTCACCCTTTTTCGTGCGTGAAAGCCAAAGCCCAATTCCCATAATAAGTATAGCGTAAGCTATAAATATCAGATAGTCTAAACTAGTAAATCCAGCATTCATAAATGTATTTGTTAGGTTATTTAAGACTTCTGTTTAACATGTAATAAATTTCATTCCAACGCAGCTCTTTTTTGAATTCGCCAACTCTGGTGTTTTTGTCAATAATAACATATTCCACATCAGCCATTTCAGCAAATGTTTCAATGAAATCAGGCGTTAAAGCCAGGGTGTATGCCGAGTGATGGGTGCCGCCGGCATATATCCAGGCTGCTGCGCCATCTGCAAGGTTGGGGTGCGTTTTCCAGAAGGCTGAAGCTACCGGTAATTTGGGTAGATCAGCCAGCGGTTCAATCACATCCAGGGTGTTTACGATTATCCGGAACCTATTTCCCATATCAATTAAGGTAACATTCATGGCATCACCGGTAGCGCTTTCAAATACCAGCCGGGCAGGGGCATCCTTACCTCCGATACCCAGCGGATGTACTTCCAGGCGAGGTTTTTTCTGAGCGATGGAAGGACAGATTTCGAGCATGTGCGATCCAAGTACACCTTCGTTTTGAGGATCCAGATGGTAGGTGTAATCTTCCATAAAAGAACTGCCACCTTCCAAACCAGTGGACATGGTTTTTATGATTCTCAGTAACGCAGCCTGTTTCCAGTCGCCCTCAGCACCAAAGCCGTATCCGGCAGCCATTAACCGTTGGGATGCCAGACCGGGTAATTGGTCAAGTCCGGTAAGGTTTTCAAAGTTTGTTGTGAAAGCCTTGAAATTACCATCTTCCATGAAGCGTTTCATGGCTATTTCATAACGCGCCTGTACACGGACATTTTCATGGTATTCTTTGCCGGGTTTGCAATTATCGGCAACCTCATATTCTTTTTCATATTCCTGATAGAGGGCGTCCACCTCTGCACCGGTTACTTTCTCAACATATTCAATCAAATCACCCACGCCATAAGCAGAAATCTGCCAGCCGAATTTAATCTGCGCTTCAACCTTGTCACCTTCAGTAACCGCTACCTCACGCATATTATCGCCAAAACGGGCAACTTTTAACCCTTGTGAGTCAGCCCAGCCAATTGCTGTGCGGCACCAATTGCCAACTTGTTTCTGGACATTTTCTTCTTTCCAGTGTCCAACAA
>CAZZBU010000161.1:0-7146 GCA_964652315.1 uncultured Bacteroidales bacterium | reverse complement strand
TCCTCCCCGACACCGTCATCTGCGACAGTTCAGATGTTTCATTTGATATTATAAGCTTAAACGGAAGTATTATTGGGGATAAATATTATACCCTGACCACAGAATATGTTTCCGGTACAGTTGAAGGTGTAAGACCTGAAGCGGATTACGCCGAGAGCGAATTTTCATTTACCGATAATCTGGTTAACCTTACAGACAGTTTCCAAATTATAAAATACCATTTTAAAGCTAAATTCTTAAATACAGGCAGTTCAACCGGATTATGTGATAATGGTCTGGATACAACCATAACCATTTACCTGAACCCGACCGCCAGGCTGAATGTTTACGTACCGGATACCGTATACTGTGATACATCAACCGTTCCTTTTGATCTTACCAGTCAAAACGGAAATGTCATTGGCGAAAAAGTATACTACCTGGAAACCAACTATATCACCCTGGCTGTTGATGGCGTAAGCTCCCCTGGTGAGCGGTTTTTCCAGGATGACAATACCCATTCTTTTGAGGATGATTTGGTAAACCATACGGACAGCTTCCAGATTATTGAATATACTTTCAGGGCCAGGATAAAGGATCCACGTACCGGGCTTGCTTATTGTGACAACGGACAGGATACCACCATCAGAATTTATTTGAACCCGACTCCCAAAATACAGGTTACCCTTCCCGACACTATCTTTTGTGATAGCAGCCTGGTAGAATTTTCAATAAACAGCCTGAATGGCGCTGTTATAGGTGACAAATATTTTGAACTGGAAACTGATTATACCATTTCTGATGTGGAAGGTGTAACTGCTGAAGGGCATTATCCTGCAGCAGATATATCCAACCAGATAATCAATCGATCAGTAAGATATCAGGTAATCGAATATCGATTTACCGCAAAATTAAAAGACCCACGTGCAGGACTTGATTATTGCCATAACGGATTGGATACAACCCTAAGGGTTTATATCAATCCAACACCTCAAATCTATGCCAGTGTATCCGATACCATCTATTGTAATGAATCAGCCGTGGAATTTTCTGTCAATTCACCTACTACGGATATTATCGGCGATCTGGTGTTTGATATTGAGGCTGTTCCTTCCGGTATTATTTCAGGGTCATCCGATGGTACACTTGATTATCCACTGGGTAATTTCACAGATATACTCAATAATGAAACCAATACTTTACAGGATATCGTCTATACCCTGCGGCCGCGAATCATAAATATTCCGGGCATTGATCGATGTGATGCCGGTGTACCACATTCCCTTATGTTTTATGTTTTGCCTTCCATTCAGAGTGAAGCTATCAGCCTTAGCGCTCCCAACCTTCAAGGTGGATGGGATATTTCCTGCCATGGTGCCAGCGATGGCAGCGCAGGGGTAAACACTGTCGGGGGGTATACCGTTGTAGGCGATTACAATCAGGATTCATTAAGCTATAACTGGAGTAAGCCTGCAACAGGCGATTCTTATGGTTCAAGAGAAATCACTAACCTAACTGCCGGAATATATTTTGTTACCGTTACCGATAAAATAGGTTGTACCGCATCAGATACCATAGAAATGCGGGAGCCTGATCCACTGGTAGCCAATATTTTAATTATAGATACATTAAAGTGCAGTGGTGATACGGATGGCTCATTGGGTGTAAGTATGTTTGGTGGTACCCAGGATTATAATATATCTTGGCGGGGCCCGGGTGGGTTTAAATCTTCCGAACAATATATTTATCATCTGATACAGGGTAACTATGTTGTTGATATTGTGGATGCTAACAACTGTGAATCCCGGGAAGTTAAAAAAATGGTGAGCCCGAGCCAGATAAAAGTGGAATTTTTCGAATCAGAGGTCGGGGATTATAATGTACAGTGCAACGGAATGCAAACCGGAAATATCCGAAGTGTTGGTGAGCATGAATATGATTATGCATGGTCTGGTCCCAACGGATATACAGCCAATACTTCTGATATCTACAATTTATATGCGGGAAAATATACGTTGACTGCCACCGATTCAGAGGGTTGTCAGATGATTGACAGTGTTGTCCTTACCGAGCCTGACAGCATTCTGCTTGAATCTTATGAAATATCCCATTATCCCGGTGATTTCAATGTAAGCTGTTTCGATATGCATGATGGATTTATTCACCTGGGTGATATTAGCGGTGGTCATTACAATACAGTCAATCCTTATGAGTTTGAATGGAAAACTGATGATGGGGCCGGATTTACTCAAAACGAAGCCAATCAGGATGACCTGCATGCCGGCACCTATTATCTCTCTATTATTGACAAATTTAATTGCAGCTATGAGGATACTTTTGTTCTGACTCAACCTGAGCCATTCGATATCCAGGCCTCCATCAAAAGGTACAGTGGCGGGTTCAACATCTCATGCAATGGACTAAGTGATGGCGAAATAGAACTGGATGTGTCCGGAGGATATGCCCCCAATAACAACTACAAATATTCATGGTCAAACGGGGCAAATACAGAGAAACTTAACGGATTGGCAGCCACCTCGTATACCATAACCGTAGAAGATGAAATAGCCTGTAAAAAAACAGCAGAATACCACCTTATTGAACCCGATCCTATGGATATCCAATACTACCTGAATGATTATAACGGATATGCCGTAAGCTGCCATGGCTCATCCAATGGTTCTATTGATCTGGTGCCTTCGGGAGGTGATGAAAACACCTACACTTACAAATGGTCTGTTGTTGAAGGAGAAGGAATTGAACCTAATGCTCAGGATCAGCAAGGCGTCACTGCCGGCCGGTACAGGGTAACTGTAAGCGATGGGAATACCTGTGCTGATAGCGTTGAAATTGAATTGACACAACCGCAGGAGTTTACTACATCGCTGACTTCGCAAAATGTAAATTGCGATGGCAGCATCAAAGGCAAAGTAGAAGTCTCCTATGACGGAGGTGTGGCACCGTATCAGGTAAGTTGGTCAACAGGTGCTCAGACCGATCAAATCGAAAATCTTTCACCAGGCACTTATTCTGTAACTGTTACTGATGATAATAATTGCCGGAACATGGCATCAGTGAATATTGTGAAAACAGATTCACTGGAAATCTCCCTGTCTCCTTTGGCCCAATATAACGGAGAGGTCATCTCATGCTTTGGAGGCAGTGACGGAGAAATTGAAGCAGAAGTGGACTTTGGTCAGGAACCTTACACCTACAACTGGAGCACAGGTGAAACCACCTCCGGCATCAAAGGCCTTGATGCAGGCAGCTACCGGGTGACCATTACCGATGCACTGGGCTGCAGCGGAACGAAAAACATCAGGATTCAGCATCCTGAAAAAATGTCCGCATATTTTACGGTCCATCCGGTTACATGCTATGGATTTAACGATGGAAGCATTGCAGCCGATATTGACGGAGGTATCCGCCCATACAATTATCAATGGTTTGACGGAACAAATTCACCTACCATAAATGATCTGAACGCAGGCACATACAGCCTGAAAGTACTTGATGCAAACAACTGTTCAATGGATACCCTTGCAGCAGTAACTCAACCGGATTCAATCACCATTGAATTTGAGACAGATAAACCCTACTGCCCGGATATGACCGATGGTTCCATTACAGCCATTGTTGAAGGTGGCATGGGGAATTACAGTTACACCTGGTCAACAGGAAATGTAACAGAATACAATGGAAACCTTAAAGAAGCGTTATATTCATTAACCGTAACTGATGCCAATCTGTGTGAAGCTGAAGATACCATCTATCTGATGAGCGACGAGCTTGACTGCCTGGATATTCCAACGGCATTTTCACCCAATGGGGATGGCATCAACGACACATGGAGCCTGGTGGTAACCTCGGATAAATATCCAACATCACCCACTATTGGCGAAATTTATCCAAATGCTGTCATAGAGATATACAATCGTTGGGGTGAATTGGTATTCCGTTCAGATAACGGTTACGAAGAAGAATGGGACGGACGAGCTATGCAAAATGGAAAGAAATTGCCCATTGACTCCTATCATTACATCATTAATCTAGGAAATGGGCACTCTCGTGTAGGAAATGTAACTATTTTGCGTTAACAGAAGTAAAATCTAGATGATCCGCAAAAATGCGGGAACGTATGAAAGCAATTCGTTGTGTAATACTTTTATTTATACTGTCAACATATACCCTGAACGCACAACAGATTCCGCTGTATAGCCAGTATATGTTGAACAGGTTTTTAACCAACCCTGCCCTTGCCGGAGCAGAGGGGTATTCTATTGTGGGGTTGACTGCACGCGAACAATGGCTTGGTTTTGAAAATGCCCCCCAAACGCATACCCTCTCTTTTCAGACCCGCATTATGCGAAAACGCTTTAACATCATCATGGGTGATGACGGCAGGACCCGCTACCGTAAAGGACGCTCCGGGCGGGTAGGAATTGGTGGTTACCTCTATAACGACAGAAACGGGCTCATTGACCGTACCGGAGGACAATTTACTTATGCCTATCATATCAGCATGGGCAGTGCACAACTTTCATTTGGATTATCTGCTTCAGCCTTTCAGTTTAAGGTCGATCAGGCCGGAGTAACCCTACGGGATAATTCAGACCCTGTCCTGGGTACCATCGATCGAATATTGTATGTACCCGATGCCAATGCCGGGGTATATTACGATGCCCCTGATTTTTATGCTGGCTTTTCTGTGACACAACTCTTCGAATCTTTTTTAAAGTTTGGGACGGCCAATGTAGATACATACAAGGAATTTCGCATGCAACGGCATTATATCTTTGTGGGTGGACTTAAAAGGCCCTTTAACGACGATGATTACCTGTTTGAACCATCGGTACAAATAAAAGCTTCTGAATCCATGAACATGCAGATTGATGCCAACCTGAAATTCACGTTTAACGATAACTACTGGCTTGGATTCAGTTACCGGACCAACCAATCTGTTGTAGCCATGGCAGGACTGGCAACCGGGCGATTTTACATCGGATATGCATTTGATTATAACCTGTCCGGCATTACCTTCAACCACAGCTATGGCTCGCACGAAATCATGGCCTTTGTAAAACTCGGCGACCCAACCAAACGGTACCGTTGGAAACGGAGGTATTAGGCATGGATGGCATTCATAGCTGAAACAATGTCAATTCCATTATAACATTTTGGGGAGTTATTGACGATAGTTACCAGCACAGACTCATAAAAAGCGGTAATCCCCGTAACTCTGCATTCATCAAAAAAGGTGTTGTGCCAGAGAATAGTCAACACCCCACCAAATTTTTTCACCTCATCCATTAAATTGATGATGCCATTGTGTGCTTCCTCCATGGTATATTTCCGGTAATTGAAAAGGGTGGTATCCATTATGTTCAAAGGCACTTCCCAGACATCAATCATTCTGCTTTTCTCAAAATCAAACAACTTAAAAGGAAAACAGTACGAATTTCGAAATCCCTCATGCGCAGCGAAACCAAGGCTGGAATCATACAAAATTCCAGTCTTTTCCAGATAGTTCATGGAGGCGGGCAATTCAAACTGCAAGGTATGATAGCGGCCGCCTACAGGTTTGTTATCAGGATTAAGTGAAGCATTATATCGTTTTAGATTATCTTCAAGGGCATGTGCATCATAAGCGGCCTGCCTGTTGAAATGCAATCCGGTTTCTATGCCCTTTGTTGTTAATTCCTTCACCAGCCTTTTGATTCTTTCTTCTGAAAAATGATACCTTGAATTGTCATGCAACCCGTGTTTTTCCAAAAAATAATAGGCTGCTTTAATATCCAGCTTTTCTTCCAGGCCAAGCAGGTAATCAAAATTCCAGAAATTGTTTTTTTGTCGCCACAACCCGGCATAATGCATGAGGCTTTTTACAGCCAATTGAAGCGAGGCAGAAAAACTATATGGCGAAATCTTAGGCACCAGCAATTGCTTAACCTTTAAAGCCACCTCCCAAAAATGATACTCATCCACGTAATCAATATCATGTGTGAGAAAGAAAGCAAATTCCCCAAAGGGTTTTTTTCTTGAAAAAGCAATATGGTGCAAGCCACAAAACTTCTCGAGGGCCTGAATGATAATCTCAAAATAATAATTCACCACAGGTTTGGTTATGACGTTATGCTGATGCTGAATGGAACCCACGTAGGGAAACCGGCCAAGCGCATCTTTATTTTGGGCCTCATACTCCTGCCTTCCAGATAAAAGATAAAACGCAGAGGTGAGGAGATCATGATTAAATATCAGGTTGTTTTGTCCATCAAAACGGTAAAAATCGGCAGCATCAGACACGGGAAATAAAACCGGCAAAGCCTGAACGGGGATAATATTTGTTTGCGGAAATTCATCACTCAACGGGAACTGGACAGCCGGGGTTTTTACATCAGCATTATCAGGTGTACCAAACCTAAAATGTTTTCTCAACGCTTCATGCAATGTACAATGATGATTCAGGTGATAGAAAATATATTCAAGTTCGTGTGCCCCTATTTTTACCATTTCATTAGCTTTGTGTGCAAAAGTTGATTTCAATATTCAATGCATGTCATACCGGTTTGTAAAAATAGCAGGTTTTTACCGTAATTTTCTGAAATATTATTACAATACTTACCCCGGGGTAAAAGAACGTTCCTATCAGGAACAGTATGATCACCTGATGGGGCAAAACTTTGGATATGCCGACAGCTTTGCCAAAGCATTCAGGAGCCTGGGCATAGAAGCGCAGGAAATTTTACATAACGCCGGACCATTACAAGCCGCCTGGGCAAAAGAACATGGCTCGGGTAAAATGGGGAACGACTTAATCATAGCCCAGCTTAAACATCTGAAGCCTGAGGTAGTTTACATCCAGGATGGCACCCATTTTTCCGCACAGTTCGTAAATACCATTCGCAACGAAGTGCCGTCAGTCAGAATCATCACCGGGTATTATTGCTCCCCGTATGCACCGGATGTATTTGATACCTTCAGGAGCTATGATTTTATCCTTTCGTGCTCCCCGCAATTTCAACAAATCCTGAATACCCATGATATCCCAAACTATTTGCTTTATCATGCCTTTAACCCCCGGGTTTTGGATAACATCAGCACCACAGAAAAAAGCCTGGACATGCTTTTCGTGGGCTCCTTTATATCCCAGAAAGATTTTCACTCCGA
>CAZZBU010000160.1:0-7153 GCA_964652315.1 uncultured Bacteroidales bacterium | reverse complement strand
GCAAACACCATTTTACCCAGCGCCCTGCATACCATCCCCCCATCAGGGCCATAAACCTCATATTCAAAGGTCAGCCGCACGCCGGGTTTTTCTTTCAGTATGGTTTTCACTGTTAGCAAGTCATCATATTTGGCAGGCTTAATGTATTCGACGCTAAGTGATGCCATGGGCAGGATATAGCCATTATCTTCCATGGATTTGTAATCCATTCCAAATTCCCTTAATAATTCGGTACGGCCTTCTTCAAAATACAAAGCATAAACCGAATGATGGGCATACCCCATGCGGTCTGTTTCGCCATAACGGACCCTTACTTTAATTTCATTGCTTATCATGGGGCCCAAAAATAGCAGTTTTATTTAAATGGTGAATCCGGTTCACGTGCAAATTCCCGATAAGCACCCCAATCTACCACGGTAGGAACAATCCGTTGAAATAGAGCTGCCAATTTTCCCTGTACAGTAAGTATTTTATTGCGCTTTCTCTTTTGAATGGCTCTTAGCAAGACTTTGGCAACCTTTTCAGCTGGCATTAATTTTGACTCATTGCGTGGAGAAGAACCCTGGGTACTACCATCAGCCATCAGTGCCGAATTACGTATGTTAGAAGCGGTAAAACCTGCTGACAGCAGAAGTACATGCAACCCGTTCTTCATGTTTTCGATGCGCAGGGATTCCAGAAAACCATGCATGGCGAATTTTGATGCTGAATACCCGGTGCGTCCAGGCAATCCATGAAAACCAGCCACTGAGGATATGCCAACCAGTGTACCATGACTTTCGATAAGATAAGGCAGGGCATATTTGGTACATTGAACGGTACCCCAGAAATTTACATCCATGAGTTTGCGAAGCACATCAAGTTGAACTTCGGTAAACAAGGCACGCATGGAGATACCGGCATTATTAATCAAGACATCAATCCGACCAAACCGTTTTACAGCATGCTCAACTAACATTTTGCAGTCAGCCTCCACCGTTACATCTGTTTTCACAGCCATTGCTTCAAAACCTTTTCCACAAAGGTCCTGCTCAATTTGTTTCAATTTATCCTCGCTTCTGGAGGCAATCACAACTTTTGCACCAAGAGATGAAAATTCACGCGCGATAGCCAGACCAATCCCTGAAGAGGCCCCTGTAATGATAACTACCTTGTCTTTTATGGATTTAGAAAACATTATTATTGTCAGTTGAATAAGGTTGTTACTTTTTACATCAATATACTCATTCTAAATTGATATTTTTGCACTGTAACCTGAACCATTTATAAAGGTTGAAATATCAAACTTTACAAATAGTGCAGGATTGTAAGCTAAATAACAAAAAATAAATTTGATTTTCAAATATGAATAGCAATCAACCCCTTGCAGACAGGATGCGTCCCAATGATTTATCGAACTATGTTGGTCAGAGTCATATCGTTGGGGAAAATGCTATTCTACGTAAAAGTATTGAGTCCGGCAACATTCATTCATTTATTTTGTGGGGACCGCCCGGAGTGGGTAAAACAACCCTGGCCCGTATTATCGCAAACCAACTCAACCGCCCGTTTTATGTGCTAAGTGCCATCAATTCGGGCGTTAAAGATGTGCGTGAAACCATTGAAAAAGCCAAAAAAACACAGTTTTTTAACACGCCCAGCCCGGTATTATTCATCGATGAGATTCACCGTTTTAACAAAGCCCAGCAGGATTCCCTCCTGGGTGCTGTTGAAGCAGGTACAATTACCCTTATTGGTGCTACAACCGAGAATCCGTCTTTTGAGGTCATCTCTCCCCTCCTCTCCCGATGTCAGGTATATGTGTTAAAACACCTCAGTGAGGAAGAACTGATCGCCATCCTGGAAAATGCCATTAAAAATGATGTTGATTTAAAAAAGAAACAGATAACCCTGAAAGAGCACGAAGCCATGCTGCGTATTTCGGGCGGTGATGCAAGAAAATTGCTCAACATCCTGGATTTGGTTGTCAAAGCAGAAAACGGGGACCATGTCACCATAACCAATAAAAAGGTCATCGAACGCGTGCAGGAAAACATTGCCCTGTATGATAAGGGAGGTGAGCAACATTATGATATTATCTCTGCATTTATAAAATCTGTTCGCGGCAGCGATCCCAATGCTGCTGTTTATTGGCTGGCCCGCATGGTTGAAGGTGGCGAGGATCCCAAATTTATTGCACGCAGGCTGGTTATTCTGGCTGCCGAGGATATCGGACTGGCAAATCCAAATGCACTGCTGCTGGCTACTTCCGCTTTTGAAGCTGTAAATATGATTGGCTGGCCCGAATCGCGCATCATCCTTAGCGAAGCTACCATTTACCTGGCTACAAGCCCCAAAAGCAATTCTGCCTACATGGCTATAAGCAATGCACAGGCTTTGGTAAAAGAAACCGGAGATTTGCCAGTGCCTCTCCATATCCGGAACGCACCTACCAAACTCATGAAGGAGCTTAATTACGGTAAAGATTATAAATATGCCCACGATTTTGAAGGTAATTTTGTAGAACAGGATTTTCTACCCGATAAAATAGCCGGCAGACAACTGTATAACCCTCAAAATAACACCAAAGAAAAGCAGATTGCCGAGCAACTGGCCAGGCAATGGAAAAAGAAGTATGGGTATTAACTCAATGCTTTATAAGAAGGCCATATTACATATTCCCTAGAAGCATTATCTTTTGCAGGTTACTATTTTACAGTTCTCCCCCCCGCATCAACTCAAGCATCTTCGTTGCATATCTTCTGCCAAGTTTGCGATATCCCTCAGAAGTAAAATGCGCTTTATCAGGAAGCACCGTACAACCCTGGGATGAAATAACATGTGAAGTTGGGATAACGTCAGGCAACTGATTGATAATCGGGTTCATGGCTGAGCAGCACCCCCCTTCCTCTTCGCTTACCACTTCACCGGCAAGCAAAGGAGTTGAAGAAGCTTCCAGAGAAAGGTCGTTCAACATATTATTATATATTGTCTTAACATACGATGGCCACAGGGCATCCCCAGTGTTGGTTTCTCCCTGGTGCAGCAGAATGCCTTTTATCACACCATCCTGTTGGGCCATTTTTGCAAGGGCAATGAGGTATTGGTATGGGTTTCCCCCATAATTTTTCACCTTGGTTAAAAACCAGTCTTCCGGATAGGTAGAGTCAAAATCCTGATATTTATCCTTATCGAAAATCCGGATATCACAGCCTCCAATGGCCACATTTATAACACCGACCGTAATGCTGTCCGGTAAATTTTCTACCAAAGTCCTTCCAAAATAGTCCGCAGGTGATAGATGAGAATCACACTGGCACAGGGGAGGTACAGCGGTATACCAGTTGGCTTTCTTCCTGCCTAATTCCGGGCAATCCATGGCCTGGAACACTTTAAACCGTTCATTGCCTGTTTTGTCCATTTCCTCAATGGGACCTACACCTTCCATGTTCGACTGGCCGAAACACAGGTAGATATGAAAGTTTGGGTTTTGTGCAATAGTTCCATTGGTTACCATCATAAATACAACAAGTATTATCAGTTTTAAAAGCTTCATGAGATTTTATATATTGCATGAATGAAACAGCCAAGATACATAAAAATACCGGAAAATAAGACAGGCTATAATAGGCTGTACCGGTATTTCCCATTCAATTAACAATCCATCCGGGTACAAACTAAAAAAAGTGGCATGGTTTAGGCAGCCCTGTCCGGTAACCAATTATAGTGTATATTTAAAGCAAATGATATGAAGCGCAAATATTCAACTTTTACGGAGCATTCCGCAAGCCTATACTATATCAATTCTTTTTTCCTCAGCAACCTTTCCAGGCATTGCCTCTTTAATTGGTTTTATATTAATAAAATGGCATTTGTTGCAAAATTCCGGGGTGCTGTTTTTAAACCAGCCGTTTCGCCACTGGATAAAATCATCGGAATTTAAGATGTCAATCAATTTATGATCAAAAACATTCCCAAAATTCTTTTCCTTTGGAAACGGTTTTGCACAACAAGGCGGAACATAGCCATCCTGAGTAATGTAGAAATGGGTCCACGGGAAGGGACATTTTTGAAAACTGTTATCCGTTTTGAAATTTTTATTGGTTACCTGAACATTTTTGGAATTTTCAATGGCTTTGTCAAGTTCGCGGACCACTGATAGAAATTCCTGTGATTCGTAGAAATCATAATATTCAATTGGAAAATCGGTGACGGCTGCCAGGTTGAACAAGGTAAATTCAACATAAGTTACATTAACCCTATCGGCATATTCCACCAGATGGGGCATATGTTTGTAGTTTTCTTTGGTGACTACCATGTTGAGCATTAAATCAGTAGAACTACCCGCACATAAGTTGGCAAGGTTTTTTATATTTTGATCCAGCACATTAAAACCGGAGCCTTTCCGGATTGAATTATACACCTCATCCAGTCCGTCTATGGATATCTGAATGGTATCAATTTTACCGATGAGAGGCTTGACTTTGTCGATAAAATCAGGCAAAACAGCATTGGTTGAAACTGAAATTATGATTCCTTTATTTTTGAGTTTTATATAATCAATCACTTCTCCCAGCTGCTTATATAAAAAAGTTTCTCCCATGCCGGTAAGTCCTATTGAATCCAGAAATGGATGTACTTCGTCAATAATTTTTTTTGCGCTATCCAGATCCATCCTTCCTCTGTCCATTTCCCTGCCATAGCCATATTCTCTCGGGCATATTGTACATGCCAGGTTACAATGGTTGGTCAATTCAATCATAATGGTAGAAGGATATGCAACTTTGGTTGATTTGGTTAATTTATAATAGAAATGCCTGCCTTTGTTTGAGATGTAAGAAAATAAGTATTTATTGCGGGGCAAGTAATATAGCCGCCTTATGGCTTTTTTAAGTTTTCGTTTATTCATATCTTTTATGTGTTGTATTGCTGACCAGCCATTTCATTACCCAGCCTCATCACAGCTCGTTTTATTCCCGGAGAAAGTGTTTCAAGGTATTGAGGTTGCATCAAAAAAGCAATCTCCCGGGCAAGTTCAGGATATTTATCAGCCATATTTAAAATAATCCGCAAAGCAGTGTAACGAACTGAGGGCCGGGAACCAATTCTTTCCCAGATTGTGACAGCTACATCAAACAACCTGCCTTCGTCTACTTCATTCAGATCCATCAATTGTAAAAGAGATAACAACTCCCGTTGATGCCCGTCCCGAAATTCAGGCAACCGGTTCAGGATATTACTGACATAAGGCTTTAACCGTTTATCGTTTTTTTCTATCACGCTTGACAATAGCCATGCAGCCCGCCATGAAAAAGGTTGTTTATTGGTAATCGCCAGTTCAAGGGCTTCATCCACAAATTGGGGATGAGTTTTTATAAATGCCACCATTTCATTTTTGTAGCTGTTCAACAGAATGTTTTCAAGGGCAGAGGCCATGCATAGGATTTATTTGTCCAGGCCAAATATACAAAATATGAAGCGTTCTCCACAACCCACTTAATGGAGGTGTTCATGACCATGACCATGCCCGCGCCTTTGAGAAGATGGTTTCATATCCAGCAGTGCCTGCCCGGAATCTTTGAGCAACCCTATGGACCAGCGTACAATAACAAAAGAACTGATTAACGCTGCAATGGTATCAATAAACGGGATGTCCCAAATCATAGCAGCAGTAAGTCCCAAAATGGCAGAGAGACTGGTGAGGGCATCAGCTATCACATGAAGGTAAGCTGCGCGGATATTGTGATCCGAATGTTCCTTATCATGATGCAGGATCACAGCGCTGAGAATATTCACGATAAGACCAATGGTAGCAACCAGGATAGCCTCGCGGTATACAATATCAACGGGATTAAATAACCGCTCCATAGCTTCAACCATTATCACAAAGGCAAAAATCAATAACATCAACCCGCTGCTGTATCCTGATAAAGAAAGAATTTTATCGGAATTTCCCCTGAACGATTTTCTTTTGTTCACTTTGCGAACAATGATGTAGGCTATCCAACTCAGCCCAATGGCCAGCACATGTGATCCCATGTGAATGCCATCAGCCAGCAGAGCCATGGAATTGGTTGTGATGCCATAGATTATTTCCACTACCATGGTTATAGCGGTTAAAACAACCACCCACATGGTTTTACTTTCGTGTTTATGATTATGTGCTGCCATTGCTGCTGTATTTTTGTATGTGCAAAACTAAAAAATTCTGTTATTTTTAAGCAGTCTTAACAGGAATAATAACCCCCCTGGCTTATTCATCTTTGAACGTTAGCAATGAACTTATGTCATTGAACAGCCCAACGCGGGTTTGCAATCCCGGCAATGCGGTTTGATAGAAATCAGCCAGGCATCCGGGCACTCTGTAAATTGGCTGGAAGATTACGCCAACCGGAGGCGGATAAGCAAATCAGCCTTTGATACCCTAAAGTTATGGGTTTTAAGTGTTATATAAAGGTGTTGTGTGGCATGCTGACAGACCCGAATAACATTGAAAAATCCAATTAGTTAGTTGTTGTAATAATGATTATTTTTGTATAAAATGATTAGATATGAATATTCAAACTGAGAAATTAGATTTAATTGAGTGGATTTCAAAACTGAATGATAATTCAATTATTGATAAATTGAGACAAATAAAAGAGGATTATTCAAAATCTGAAGACTGGTGGGATACATTAAATCAAGAGGAGATTGATTCAATAAACCGAGGACTTAAAGATTTTGAAGAAGGTCGGACACATTCTCATGATACAGCCCGAAGGATTTATGAAAAATACTTATAAACTCATTTGGTCTGATGAGGCATTAAATAATTTGAAAGGTATTATTGATTACCTTGAAAATAGATGGAGTGAAAGAGAGATTAAAAAATTCGCTCAACTACTTGACAAACAACTTAAATTGATAAATGACAATCCTTTTTTATTTGCTGAGAGCGATAAATCAAATGGATTGAGAAAATCTGTTTTATCCAGACAAACCACGATTTATTATCGCATAATTGATTTCGAAATTAGGATTGTTACATTATTCGATAACAGACAAAATCCGAACAGATTAATTAATAAATAAAGCACGACCACACAACAATATAGGAATTAAGGCTCAGTTGAGCCAAAAAAAGAGGCAGTTAGCTGAAATTACTACTACCTCTGTTTATCACTGAATACAA
>CAZZBU010000159.1:0-7193 GCA_964652315.1 uncultured Bacteroidales bacterium | reverse complement strand
AAATTAATATTTTAAATTTCCTGGGGATTAAACTCTTATTCCTTTAAAATGTTTTTAGGAATGTTTATTCAAGACAAACCTACATAATTTTTTATTCTATCTTGATATAGAATAATAAAAATAATATGAATGTTTTGTGCGGGTATTAACAGTACTATTTATTTTTCAGTATGGCAAACGAAACAAAAAGGTCAGCAATAGTAGTAGGTGCCGGAATAGGTGGTATAGCCTCTGCTATCCGGTTAGCCATTAAGGGTTACCGGGTAAGGCTTTTTGAAGCCAATAATTTTGCAGGTGGTAAACTTTCTGAAATCAGCAACGGAAAGTACCGTTTTGATGCCGGACCTTCACTTTTTACGTTGCCCCAACTGGTGGATGAATTATTCAGGCTGGCAGGGAAAGATCCTAAGGATTATTTTTCCTGTTCGAAGCTCAATATCATTTGTAAATATTTTTATCCGGATGGCACTATCATTAACGCATTTCAGGATGTGGATCGTTTTGCAACCGAGGTTGAACGAAAAACCACTGTAAATGCAACACAAGTTAAACGGTTTCTCAATCATTGCCGCACCCTGTATGAATTAACTGCCGATATTTTTTTGTTCAGATCCTTTCACCGGCTCAATACATTCTTTTCCCGAAAAATGCTAACATCCGTCAGTCAGTGGTGGAAACTTGATGCTTTTTCAACCATGCACAATAAACTGGAAAAAACTTTTCATGATAAACGGTTGGTCCAGCTTTTTGACCGGTATGCAACATATAATGGTTCCAATCCTTATGCTGCCCCGGCAACCCTCAATGTCATTCCGCATCTTGAGCATAACATCGGGGCATTTTTTCCATCAGAAGGGATGTATTCTATTGTTAAAGCACTTCTAACACTTGCAAAAGAGGTGGGAGTTGAACTACTGCTTAATACACGGGTAGAGGAAATCATTATTCAAAACCGGAAAGTATCCGGTGTCCGTGATGCATTTGGTAAAAAACATCAGGCAACCATTGTAGTGAGCGATGTGGATATTGTGTATGCTTATGAGTTGATGCCTTTCCTAAAATTATCCAAAAAATACCTTTCTTATGAACGATCCACCTCTGCGCTGATATTTTATTGGGGCATAACCAAATCATTCCCTGAGCTGGAACTGCATAACATCTTGTTTTCAAATGATTATAAAACTGAATTTGATCATCTGTTTAATAAAAAGCAGGTTTACTCCGATCCTACGGTGTATATCTTCATCAGTGGAAAAAAAGTGGCAGCAGACGCACCAGCCGGATGTGAGAACTGGTTTGTTATGATAAATGTACCTGAAAATGCCGGTCAGGATTGGGACAAGGTGATTGAAGAGGCCCGAAGCAATATTCTTCAGAAAATTAATGCCATGCTTCAGGTGGAATTGTCATCTCTTATTGAAAGTGAAAGAATTTTGGATCCGCGCAGCATCGAAGCACGTACCTTTTCGTACCAGGGGTCTTTGTATGGGAACAGTTCCAATAGCATGTTCGCAGCTTTCAGGCGTCACCCCAATTTTATTCGAAAGGTGAAAAACCTCTATTTCACAGGGGGTTCTGTGCATCCTGGAGGGGGTATTCCCCTTTGCCTGGCCTCAGCTAAGATTGTTGATGAGATGATTCCGCGGGTTAATCATTGAGGATGTTGTTTCTGGAAAGGTGGTGCATTGAAATTGTGTAGTGGATACTTGTCGGTTTAAATGGAAGACAGGCAGAAATGAGAATGTCCGAAAAGAATAAACGTTGATGCTAAAAAACATGCGTAATTTTTCCTCTTTCATATCTCGTTAACGCACTGCTGGATTATTGGTTAACACAATATTTGAACAACCATCAATTGATTCTTGTTTACAATCCTAAAATAAAAACCCTTCAATTATGAAAATTCAGTTTAAGCAACTTAATAAGTCAATCTGTTCAGGATTAATACTATTCCTCTTTGTATTCGGAGCCTGTCAGTCAGCCTCTACCGAATCCCGTGATAGTAACCCATCTGGAAATCATCAAACGGCCGGTCTCACCTTGAAGGAAGGGTTCTCTGCTATGGTTGTGGCTGATAATTTGGGGCGTGGGCGGCATATTGCAGTGAATGATAATGGAGATATATATGTTTCTTTGCGCCAGGAAAACAAGGACGGAGGAGTTGCAGCCCTTAGAGATACAACCGGCGATGGCAAAGCCGATATCATTCGCTATTTCAGCGAGCATGCCGGAACCGGAATCGGGCTGTATAAAGGATACCTGTATGTAGGCCCTGATTATGGGGTTTACCGGTACAAAATGACGAATGGACAATTGGTGCCTGACTCAGAGGCTGAGGCAATAGCAACAGGTTTTCCGGATCAGGGTCAGCATGCAGTTAAACCCTTTACTTTTGATGATGAAGGCAATATCTATGTGAATGTAGGCGGGCCATCCAACGCATGCATGGAAGAAACGCGTACAAAAGGCTCGCCAGGCATGGATCCCTGTCCGCAACTGGAGCGTCAGGCCGGGATATGGCGTTTCAAAGCTGAAGAACTTAATCAGGATCAGGTAGCCGATGGATATCGTTATGCTACCGGTATTCGAAATGCTGTTGCTCTCGACTGGAACCATGCCAATAACACCCTTTATGTGGTGCAGCATGGCCGTGATCAGTTGCACCAGTTTTTTCCGGATATATATACTGAGCAGGAAAGTGCTGACTTGCCGGCAGAAGAATTCTTCCTGGTAGAAGAAGGCTCTGATTTCGGCTGGCCTTACTGTTATTATGACCAATTGCAGGACAAAAAAGTACTTGCACCTGAATATGGGGGTGATGGTTCAACCACTGGTCGCTGTGAAGATAAGGTTGATCCGATAATGGCTTTTCCAGGCCATGTGGCACCCAACGATTTGTTGTTCTATACCGGCAATCAGTTTCCGGAACGATATCAAAATGGCGCATTTATAGCTTTTCATGGATCATGGAACCGTGGCCCGTTTGAAGAAGAAGGCTTTTACGTGATGTTTGTTCCTATGAAAAACGGATTGCCCTCAGGCGACTGGGAAATATTTGCCGATGGGTTTGCAGGAGGAGGCCCCATCGAAAATACCGGGGATGCACAGTACCGGCCATGTGGTTTGGCAGAGGGGCCCGACGGTTCGTTATATGTCGTGGATTCGAATGATGGCAGGCTTTGGCGGATTTCTTACGGAAATTAAATTAAATTCTTATCTTGTTAAAAAAAAGCCATCTTCAACCCTAAGATGAGTAATTTTTAATAAACATTATATGTTTCAAAATCGATCAAACCTTGGTGTAATTCTATTTACTTTTTTAGTTTTAGTGATTTTTGCCTGTGGTGGCAATGGCAATGAGCAAAATAAGACCACTTCTTCCAACCCGGTTGATATGGAAAATCATCCTGGTGCCTTTACATATAAAAAGCTTTGCGCGTCTTGCCACCAGTCTGATGGCTCCGGGGTTTCGGGACTTTATCCGCCAATATCAGGCACAAAAATGGTAAACGGAGAAAAAGCAAAGCTCATTGATATTATTCTGAATGGTCTGTCAGGAGAGATTGAAGTTAAAGGCGAGATCTACAATAATGTAATGCCGTCACACAAACATCTGACGGACCAGCAGGTGGCAGATTTGCTTACTTATGTAAAAAATAATTTCGATAATGAGGGCGGTGAGGTTACTGCTCAAGAAGTTGCCGAAGTTCGAAAATCAACAAAATAAAAAAAACCGTGGGCCAAACCCACGGTTTTTTTTTAATCATTCTGCATGACTTCCTTAAAAAATGCTCCCTGACGAGTGGGCGTAAAGTCCCAGTCTTTTATCATCATGGGGCTCCAGTCAGGGTCAAACACCCATACCACCCAATGTGCACCTATTTTGTCAGCATACTCCACTAACGCCTTACCATAGGTTTCATCGCCATAAACCGGGATATGAACGCCTTTTTCTTCAGGCAGGGCAAAGCCTACCTCTGTAAGCATGAGTGGTGCCTGACTGGCAATAAATCCAAAATCGTTTTGCCATTGAGGTTCCCAGGGTTGTTCTCTTTTTTGAGGATAGGGATGAGAAACATAAGCAATGCCATCCATCATTATAGGATCGTTTTTCAGGGGTGTTAAATCATAGGCCCAGTTGAAACCAGCTACCAGTGGAATGGCTTTCGGGTTATTTGCCTTTACAATCACAATCATATCAATCAGTATTTCTTTCCATTCAGCCCAGGTTAACGAACCATGCGTATTGTTGGCAGTGGTTGGCTCGTTGAACAGCTCGTAAAAAGCTACAGCTGGTTCTTCCTTATAGCGATCCGCAATGATTTTCCAGAATTCAAAGGTTTCTTTTTTTGTAGTATTGTACATGGGATGTTGGTAAAGCTCGGTACGCAGGTTACCAATGGAATGCCAGTCGAAAATAAGGTATAATTCCAATTCGTTGGCCCATTCCACTGCCTGATCCAGCAATTTCAGGTAATCTTCTTTACCGCGTTCCCGCCAGGCACGTGGATGGATGGGTAACCTTACAATGTTTGCTCCCCAGTCTTTTACTTCCTCAAACAAGGCCTTTTCCCATTTTTCAGCTTTAGCCAGCTTATCAGGGTCGGCTACATTGATACCATGAAACATCATGGTTTTGCCATCTTCATTGACGATTTTGTTTCCTTTAACAGAAAGCCACTGCATGCTGTTTTCCTGGGCATTCAGCGTAAGTACCAACGAACTTAAAAGTAGGACGAAAATTGATATTTTTTTCATAATGACAGATTTATAGTTTATTAATTTGTTTTCAAAGATGAACTATTTTGGTGGAAAATATCTTCAATTAAGATGATGTGTATTTTCAGGGGTATAAAAACCATGATACCAGAAAGTAAATTTTTGGATAAAAATAGAAATGTTTTTATAAATCGTATTATTTCCTGGACTATTAAAAATTATGAAGGTCTGTTATCGGAGAAATCTGGCTTTTTTTAATCCATATATACCTTAATTGATCATTGAACGAATATTTTTTATTCGCGATGAGGTATTTAATAATAACATCTGCCGGGCATCAAATTAAATTCCTCTGGATGATTGCTGGGGAATCATTCAGCTTTGGACCATAACATGAGCGTTGGGAATCATTCTACGATACTGAATTATGGCAAATTCGAAAAAATTGCATTTTTTCCACCGGTAGCTGGTCAGCAATCCGGTGAACAAGCCCCTGAGATGATACCCCAACTGGTTGGAATTCTGGAAAGAGGTTTGTAATTTTATAAGGCTGTATGCATAAGGAAGAAAATATGAACCTAAAAATGCATTATATGATAAACCAATTGCATTACCTGAATGTATTAATGTTGATTTTCATTTTTGTATCATGTGAAGAAAGTGAAAATCAACCGGAAGCCTCAGGGTTTCTAAATATGAAGGATGCTACATATACCCTTGATAAAGGCGTGCTTGAAAACTGGGGCACTGCGGAAGAGAACGATGAACTGGACGAAAATTATGATGGGTACCTTCTGGGGCTCACCCTGGTGTCACCTGAGGTAATAATTCATCAGTCTAATGGCAGGGTGGATTCCATTTCCGGTGAGGGACAGGGCATCTATTTTCGGATTATTGACGATTTTCCCGAGGGTTTTGAGAAGCATGTTTTTACATTTGATACAGAAATAGCTCCCGGTACCTTGGTTTATTCTGCAGCAATGGTAAACTTTGATTTTATGAACGACGGGCTTGATGATTATATTTTAATAGAAGAAGGGACACTTTCCATCAACAAAACAGGAACAGAATATGTTATTGAATTTGATGGCTTCATCACTCCTGAAAAGGAAATTGAAGCCAGATATACCGGTGAGTTGGTTACCTTTGACGTAGAGTTATGATATTTTTTATTGAATATTCAGCAGAAAATCTTTTAAAACATAAAATTAAGACAATGCTTAAAAAACTAATTCTTGCAAGTTGCTGCATCTTATTTAACATAGCATTTATGCACGGACAAACGATCAATGATCTTGTTGTAGGAGAGGCTAAAAAACAGGCTGGCGGGTTTACTTTTACCGAAGGGCCATCACCGGATAAAGAGGGCAATGTTTATTTTACTGATCAGCCCAACAATAAAATACATGTGTGGCATACCAATGGAAAAACAGCCGTTTTTATGGATGGAACCCGCCGTTCCAACGGTACTTTTTTTGATAATGAGGGAAACCTTATTTCCTGTGCCGATGAAAAAAATCAATTGGTGAAAATTACATTAGCAAAAAAAATCAATGTCTTAACGGATGGTTTTGAAGGGAAGCTTTTCAACGGTCCAAATGATGTGTGGGTGCATCCTGATGGAGGCTATTATTTTACCGATTCATATTATAAGCGTCCATGGTGGGATCATAAAGAGCAACCACAGCCAGTGCGTGGAGTGTTTTACCTTTCAGCCGACACCGAAACTTTGATCCGTGTGATTGATGATTATGAAATGCCCAATGGAATTATTGGAACACCTGATGGCAAAACCCTTTATGTTGCTGATATCAATGCAGGCGAAACCTGGGCGTATGATATCAATGCTGACGGCACCCTGAGCAACAAACGTTTTTTTGCCCCGGAAGGATCCGATGGGATGACGATTGATCAAGAAGGGAATGTTTACCTTACAAACACAGCCGTCTCTGTGTTTAATCCAAAGGGAGAAAAAATTGGTACCATCGAAATTCCTGAAACACCAGCCAATGTATGCTTTGCCGGAAAAGACAGAAAAATGCTTTTCGTTACAGCCCGTACCTCGGTTTACACTGTTCCGATGAAGGTAGCGGGGGCTTATTAGCTGCCTGTAACCTGGGATACAAACTTCTATATTGACAAGAAATCATCTAACCAAGATAAACGTATTATGTAGTGGAATTGCGACTTAAAGTCGCACTTGCAATATTCAGTGGATGCCAGAAGATTAAAACGCTACCTTTTGTCAAGGTAGTTTCTTAAATAATATTTATTACCGGCATAACTGACCTCTTTAATTAAGCCCTGATGAATCAGTGAACGGACAACAGCGTTACTGGCATTGTCCTTAAGCAGCAGTTTATTAAGTGTATCTTCTCTCAGGGGATGTACGGAGGAAATAGTCAGGATATCTTCAAAGGCATTGCCTGTAAAACCCGTATCAGAACCTTCAAAACCTGTAAGTAACTCGGTAT
>CAZZBU010000158.1:4611-7388 GCA_964652315.1 uncultured Bacteroidales bacterium | reverse complement strand
TTTTTTGATGTGAGTTCATCAAACATTTCCTGCCTAAGGTTCTGCATTTCCTGCATGAGGTTCCGGGTTTCAACCATATTCCTCTGGCGGAGGCCGGTAAATTGTTGCCATTGTGCTTCTGTAAAAGCCAATTCGTTCCTGATGAAGTGATTTACTCCTCTGAATTCCATATCAGATGGCAGCACCGGCCCGGCCGGGGCAATGGCAGGACGATTCATTAACCAGATGGTTACCAGGGTTGAAATATTCAGTACCACCAGGATAATCAATGCCCAAATCAATATATTTCGTCTTGTAAAATAGTCCATTACTGCTCCTCCTTGTTTTCTGTTAAAAACATCGTTTCGAGCGTGTAATCTGCCTCAAAGAGGTAATGGGATTCGCCCAGTGCTTTAATATAATCTTCCCTGTTGTATTTTGCATTGCCGGTGTCCGACAGGGTAATTCCGAAAACAACACCGCAAAAAATTGCAGCCGCAAGCAAGACAGACCGGAATGCTGGTTTAAGCTTGTGTTTGAAACTCAAGGTTCCTTCTTTTTCATTTTCCAATGCGTCTGCCTTAGCCAACACCCTGGTGGTAAAAAAAGGATCAAAATCTGTGATTTTTTGTTTTTCAAAGGAATTTGAAGCTGCTGACATCCTTTGTGAAAGCTTATCACACCTGGAACAAACCGACAAATGCTTTTCAAGTTCCCGGCTTTCCTTTACTGAAAGCAGACCTTCCTGATAGGCAGCGATTTTTTTATGTATTTTTTTACACTTCATTTTAACATCCTTGTAATAATTTGACACCATTTGTAGAAATAACTTGCATGCTTCTTTTATTTTTTTTGCATTTTTTTGAACAGCCTGCTTTTCATGTTTTTATTTGCTCTGAAAATCAATGACTCAACAGAACTTAAGGATACATCCATAACGTTGGCAATTTCTTTATATGGAAGTTCTTCTATTTTATGGAGCACATAAGCTATTTTTTGATTTTCAGGTAAAGCTTCTAATGACTCTTGTAATAATTGCAAGTCCTCTTCTTTCTCCATTTTTTCTAGTGGGCCAGCTTCCTCTGTGATAATTTCTTCTGGTACTTCTGCACTATTTTCCAGTTTTCGGTTTTGAAACAGGAGGCCCCAAATGCTCCTTTTTTTGCTGCGGATAAAATTCAGGGATTTGTTTACAGCAATGCGGTAAATCCACGTGCTTAACTTTGCGTCTTCCCTGAACTTGTGAATTGACCTGTAAACTTCAATGAATACTTCCTGTGCAACATCTTCGGCATCCTCCTTGTTGCGGACAAAGCCGAAACAGGTATTGCGAATCCTCACCTGATATTGTTCTACCAGCATACGGAAAGCTTCTCTATCCTTATGTTTTATTTTTTTTACAAGTTGATCCTCAGTCATTTTTCAATTTCAGCAAGCGGAGACTTATTATGAACCTGAAAGTTATTTATTTTTTTTTGCCTTATTTATAATCTTTGACACCGGAAATATTTGAAACTTGCGCTGAAGCATGTTTTTTTGAAGGTGGTTTGTGATGATTATCAATGGTCATTAAAAAGAGAAAGCGTTATTTTGTAATCATTTTAATGCTTAAAGGTAAATAACTAAATGGGTTTAAGAGCGAAACAAATCTTGTATTATAAAAAATGAAGTAGATATGAAACAAAAATCCCAGCAATTTGCCAGTGATAATTACAGCGGAATGTGTCCTGAAGCCCTGGAATATTTTTTGAAATGCAACACCAACCATGTATATTCCTACGGTGATGATCCCTGGACTGATGAGGCTTCTGATTTGTTTCGTGAGATTTTTGAACGGGATTGTGAAGTGTTTTTTGTATTCAACGGTACAGCTGCAAATTCCCTGGCGCTGTCTGCGCTTTGCCAATCCTACCACAGCATCATTACCAATGAGCTGGCTCATGTTGAAACCGATGAATGCGGTGCTCCGGAGTTTTTTTCGAACGGGGCCAAAATTTTGCTTTCAAAAGGAAAGGATGGCAAGCTCACTCCGGAAAGCATAGAGGAGCTGGTACTAAAACGGACTGATATTCATTACCCTAAGCCAAAGGTAGTGAGCGTAACACAGGCTACCGAGGTAGGTACGGTATACTCCATAAAAGAGCTCCAGGCCATACAGGCCATGGCAGAAAAACACAAGCTTAAAATCCACATGGATGGGGCCCGTTTTGCCAATGCCGTTGCCTCCCTTGATGTATCACCCCGCGAAATAACCTGGGAAACCGGTGTTGATGTGTTGTGTTTTGGAGGTATAAAAAACGGGTTGGCAGTAGGGGAGGCAGTCGTATTTTTCAATCTTGAAGCAGCCGAAGAGTTTGATTACCGCTGCAAGCAATCAGGACAACTCGCTTCGAAAATGCGTTTTCTTTCAGCACCGTGGCTTGGCCTGCTTAAAGATAATGTTTGGCTGAAAAATGCCCGTCATGCCAACCGGTGCGCTGAGCTTTTAGCTGAGGAGTTCAGCAAGATTGATGAAATTAACTTGATGTTTCCCAGACAAGCCAATAGCGTGTTTGTCCTCATGCCGGTGAAGCTAAAAAGTTACCTGCTGCAAAAAGGCTGGCATTTTTATACGTTTATTGGACTCGGTGGTGCTCGTTTTATGACATCATGGGATACAACTGAGGAAACAATCCATGAACTTATTAAGGATGTGAAAGAGGGATTAAGGAAGGTGTGAGCAGTGATCAGTGACCGGTTAGCAGTGAAACAGGAATCGGTGATTGGCAAAAGGTGAAAAGTATTAGGGACCAAAGATC
>CAZZBU010000158.1:0-4511 GCA_964652315.1 uncultured Bacteroidales bacterium | reverse complement strand
CCGTTATCCCTACCCACTGGCACGAGGACTGCATGGGAGGGTTGAATGCGGTACTTGATTTGGGGTAGAAACATATAGTCTTGATTTAACGCAGACGCCATGTTGGGGCGTCGTGCTATTATAAGTCAAGTAATCCAAATATTTGATGATATGGATTATTAATATAAATAATTTCAAATCTTGGTTCAATCCTGTTTTTTAGAAGTTTCAAAGTTCCTTGTGATCTAATATCAGAAGTTACAAAATGCGTAACTGACTTATCAGTATCAGCTTGTGCAAATAATTTTGAATCATTAGGAATAATTGCTCTTGGTTTCAAATCTTCTGCGGATAATTTCTTTTCCTCAAAAATAATATTTGCAAATTCTCCAGCTTTCTTTGCGTGGTCAAGGTTAAAAGGCAGAATTTGTATATTCATCAATGGTAAATCTTCAATTGAACCTTTCACACAGTATTCTGCAATTGAAATAGTAGAAACCTTTATACTTATTTCTTGATCTAAAAAATATTTAAAATAGTCACGAGCATTTTGATGTAAACTGTCTTCGTCATTTAAAAGCCGAATGAAAAAGCTGGTATCTAAAAGAACACTATGCGTCATAATCTCCTCTTATTCCATTCAACCATTCGTCAGGATTAATTCCTTTCCAATTACCTTTTGCTTTTTTTATCAACGAGTTTAGATATGCATCGTCATATTTAGGCGCAAAATCAATTATTTCTAAAAGTTTTAGCGTTTTTTTATCAAATTCTCCTGTTTCAAGATTTTGTTTACCTATGGCTCTGATTCCATATTTTTTGTACAACAAGTTTTCTTCTTGTTCCTTTAAAAAATCTTTGTCAGTATCAATTGTTAAAGTGCCAAATTCATCTGTGTCCAAATGTATATTGATACTGCTTTTTCCACCAGCATTTGTTAATGTGCCATAAAAATATAATTCAGCCTCTACCCAAATATTCTCTGTTCTTAAAAATTTTGAACGTGGATTTATTTTCAAAACTGTTTCATTGTCAACAGAGGATTTAATTTCGAAATCATAATTTTTCTGATACGAGAAATTCTGAATATTTTCAATTGCCTGGGCAGTTTTTAGTTCTAAGAAATCAATTGAATTTGATTTTTGAATCTGTATTAAAATAGCACTAAAACCAATAATTGCTTGAATACTTGTCCTAAAAATATGTTTAACTGAGCCTTCTTGTAGATCATAAGTAATTAACGGTCTGTCTTTTTTATTGGTAGGGTATAATAAATCTTCGATATTTTGAAGCATAGAGATTATCTCTTTCACGTCATAATTATCTGGCGAAAGTTTTAAATTCCCTTTGTTTCCGAGGACTCTAATCTCTATATGTCCAAATTTATCCATAAAACAAAAATAATCTTTTTATTTGAGATTCGATAATTACGTTACTGATAGCTATTTGGTCAGCATGCGCCCATCATTTTTTTAATGATACATTAAGCATCCAATGTGGAAATGCAACTTTGTTTTGCGATTTTCCGGGTGGTGGCCATACGATTGAAAGTATTATTATATGGTTGCCAAATGAAAAAGTTTTTTTTGGCGGTTACCTTGTTAAAAACATAAATGATGCTTATTAGAATTCCATTTGTATTATCGCTTCATCAAAGCTCTCTACCGGCTGTTTACAGGTATTGTTCCGGCAAACATAAATCAAGGTTTTATCTTCTTTATACCGTTGTTGCAACAGCGGGATATCAGATGGTTTGGAGGAAAATGCCCAGATGGTATCCGGTAAAAAGTGGTTGTTGAATTGACTCAATAACTGCCTTGCATGGTTGCCTGCTATGGCAACTTCATAGGGTTCATATACAAACCATATCATAAGCGTGGCCCAGTTGGAATAAAAACGGTTATACCGCAGCACTTGTTCTTTCACATTCGAAAGCATCTGATGAGCCATGCCTGTATATACTTCGTGAGCATAGTATTTGCCTAATACAAACAGGTTTTTTGCCATGGTACTGTTCGAAGCCGGAATAACATTGTCGCTAAGTTCCATTTTCCTGACAATCAATGCATCATCCAAATCCGACGTATAATAAAATAGCCCGCTGTTTTTATCATAAAAGTGCCTTATGGTATGCTCTGTCAGTTCGCGCGAAACATGCAGCCAGGGTTCATCACCTGTCATTTGGTACAATCCGATAAATCCATCAATAACAAATGCATAATCATCCAAAAAACCATTGATGGTGCTTTTCCCGTTCTTGTAATTCCGGTCGAGCCGGTAATCATCTTTCATTACTTTATCGCGGATAAAGGCTGCATTTTTAAGCGCCAGGTTAAGGTATGCCTCCTTTTCAAAAACCCGGTAGGCATCAACTAGTCCACGAAGCACCAGTCCGTTCCATGAGGTCAGGATTTTGTCGTCCAGGGCAGGAGGGATGCGCTTGTGCCGTTCTTCTTTCAAGCTGTCCAGGCATCTGTTGATGCAGAGGTTCAGTTCATTTTCGGAAACCTCATACTGCCTTGCAATTTCCTCAGGCGGTTTAATCATAAATAAAATGTTTCGTCCATCCTCCCAGTTTCCCTCCTGGGTAATGTTAAAATATGAGCAGAACAAATCGATATCTTCATTCGGTAAAATCCGTTCAATTGCCTCCTTTGTCCAGGTGTAGTATTTTCCCTCAACACCTTCGCTATCCGCATCAAAGGAAGAATAAAACCCACCTTCCGGAGATAGCATGTGATTTTGTAGGAAATCGATGGTCTTTTCTACCACATTTTTAAATAAGGCATCTTTAATAAACTGAAATGCCTCGCTGTACAGGCTTATTAACTGTGCATTATCATAGAGCATTTTTTCAAAATGCGGTACTTTCCATAGTTCATCCACACTGTATCGGGCAAATCCTCCGCCCACGTGGTCGAAAATGCCTCCATAGGCCATTTTTGTAAGTGTGTTTGTGATGTGCTCATCCACTTTTCTGGTGTTTTGATGATGTGTGTAGCGAAGCAGAAATTGGTAGTTGTTTGGCATCGGGAATTTCGGGGCCTGGTTTTCCCCACCATGCAGGGTATCAAAATTGCTTTTCCATTTATTCACGATATGGTGCAGGTTTTCCTGTGTAAAGGAAGCTTTTTCTTCTGCTTTGCCTATAAAATCTTGTTCCTGAATCCCCTCTTTCAAATGGTTGGCCTGCTCAGAAAGTTTCTCAGGATTTGTTTCCCATAGTTCGGCAAGATACTGCAAAACCTGTGTCCATCGCTCTTTTGGAAAATAAGTGCCGCCATAGACAGGTGATCCGTCGGGCAGGGCAAAACAGTTTAAGGGCCATCCGCCGGCCCCGGTTATCAGGTGCACGGCATTCATGTATATTTGGTCAATATCCGGACGTTCCTCCCGATCTACTTTTATGTTGATGAAGTGTTTGTTCATCAATTCAGCCACCTGTTCATCCTCAAACGACTGATGTTCCATTACATGGCACCAGTGGCAGGCTGCATAGCCAATGCTGATCAGAATGAGTTTGTTTTCTTTCCTGGCTTTTTCAAGCGTGGCTGTATTCCAGGCATGCCATTCCACCGGATTGTGGGCATGCTGCAGCAGGTAAGGACTGCTTTCCTTTATCAGTGCATTGGTATATGTTGGCTTATTCTCCATAATTTGCGTTTATATACATAACAATTCAACAGGGGATAGTTCAAAAGGCTGGATTGGTTTTTTTTGAAATACTTGCGGATTATATTGTCTCCCTGATTAATTACCTCTTGTTGGGCGTAGCGTCTCGCTACGCCCTGATATTCAAGGTCTCAGGCCTGAAAAAATTATTTGAATTGACTAAAAACTTAATCGAAATCAAAACGTTATGGCCGGCAAGATGCCGGATTTACTCCGACATAGCGAGGACGCTATGCCGAACGCCTGTTAGTTCCGACGGTTTTGATGTAGCGGGAATAAAACCAACTATCCAAAAATATTTTAATATCTTATACGATAAGCCTTTCGCTAAGCCGATTCTTAATAGCCATCCATCAAACAAACCGCTTCACCTTTTCAAGCTCTTCTGCCGATAAATACGTGGCTTTATATATTCCCTTTTCCAATCCAATGCTTAAATTATCTATGGCATCTTCAATGATTTTTCTGTGATCAAAGGCCAGTGGTGGCAAATCTGAAATAGAGAACCATGCTGAGTTGGCTGCATCATCTCCGGCTTTTGGGTTGTAATCACTGATGTTTACAAGTCCGGTATAGGCTACACTAACAATCCGGTCCCTGGGATCACGATCCGGTTCACTATAGGCTTTTAATTGTGTAAGGATTAATTGCGATACGCTGGTCTCTTCTTTCATCTCACGCTGAACAGCTTCTTCGGTTGTTTCGTCATTATCCACAAATCCACCTGGCAGGGCCCACTGCCCTTTATACGGTGGTTTGCCGCGTTCGATGAGCAGAATAAGAACATCAATTTCATCAAACCCAAACAATACACAATCAACCGTTAAAGCCGGACGGGGATATTCATAACAATATTTTTT
>CAZZBU010000157.1:0-7414 GCA_964652315.1 uncultured Bacteroidales bacterium | reverse complement strand
CCGACCTCGAGGGTGAAACATCCATCCAACCCCACCATCTGGCTGAAGCCATACAATATAGAAGCCTCGACCGGGACTCATGGGCCGGGTGAGCGAGGGAAGAGGGCAGATGGAGGTCAGAAGGCCGGCGTAAAAATCACAATGGTCAAAATACAAATAACAAATAGAACTGCTGCAATTGGAAGTCCCTGCGGTAATAATGCCAAAACTGGGCAAACGCAACAAAACAGAAGAAGGTGAAGAAACCGCCCGAAGTTCAAACGCCTAAAAAACAAACACAGTGCCATAGAGTCAAACATAAACGAACTTGAAAACCGCAGGCTCGACCGATGTCCGGATCATGGGTTGCACCACTATAAAAGGTACATAGGGTTGGGTGTCTGTGCCTATAACCTGAAAAAAATCGGACGAAAAATACTTGAATTAAAGCCTGCCAAACAGAAGCTCTTAATAGGTTGCCACAGGCAGCATATTTCCGTTAGCATCTAGGTACAATCAAAAATAACATCATTCAAAAATGGAACGGGATATGCCACATGCACTGTAATATAACCACCAGTTCAATGACGAAATATAGTCAATAGACGAAATATAGTCAAAAAAAGCAACAAATAGATCACATCAATCATCGATATAACATATTAAAAAACAACAACTTAAAAAAAACGGCACTTCTCTTGATACGCAATAGCAAAAGTTTTTATGTATGTCACGGAAAAAAATCAGCAAAATTACTTTTACGGATTTTGAAGATTCGAAACTAAAAATCGATGGACTTGTAATTATCGAGTGTTTTGAAGATATCGAAGGTCCGTTATACATCATGGATCCTGTATTAAAAAAACTTAAGAATAAATACCGTAGTGAATATTCTCATTACCGGATTAACACAGCGGAAGAAGCCTGGTGTATCAGAGAATTTCAAATCAAATACTATCCTACTTACCTTATTTTTTGCAATGGTGAACTATTTGAGAAAATTGAAGGGGTAATCCCCTTATTAGACTTGTTAAACATCCTTGAAAATCAGAATAATCCTTCCATTTAGCAAATGAATAATTAAGTCTGATGCTCATACCGCATCCGGCGCACTATTATAAACTTAAAAATTAAATCATTATGAAATTAAAATTAAGTTCAAAAGTTTTACTCTCTTACCTGGCTATGATTGTCATAGCCGGAGTTATCTTCTGGGGGGGATTTAGCAGTCTCAACCGCATGAATAACCGGCTGAACCGCATTGTTGATTCAACCGCAGTAAAAATTAAACTTGGGGCCCGGTTAAATAAAAACCTTTACATCATGGCCAACAGCTCAAAAGACATGATACTGGCTGACCAGATTGAGGACATAAAAAAATATGCTCAAGTAATTAAGGACACCAAAGAAGAAACATTGCTGATGGACGCTGAAATAACCCCGCATTTGAATGATGAAGGAAAAATCAAACACCAGGCTTTCATGAATAACTGGAAATCTTATTTAGAGATTCTTGGAAGAATTGAATCGCTGGCCCTTCAAAATTCCAATGTAAAAGCAAAGCAGTTGGCCCTGGAAGCTGGTACTCAGCAATATGATGCTATAGTAACTGCCTTGAATACCATTCGATCATCTTTGAACCCTGAGTTGGCAACAAGACTACAGGACCTGCATATTATGTTAGCAGATTTAAGGGATTTGCAGAAAAACATTATTCTGCTTGATAATGGAGAGAAAATGAAAAATGTCCAGTCGCAAATAATAACCCTTCATAAATCATTGGATGCGGATATAACCTCAGTCAGCCCGCACATCACCAATGCAAATTACCAGACGCTCTATAATGCCTATAAAGATTATTATAAAATCGTGACTTCCATAGTAGATTTATCCCTTGAAAATGGTAATAATAAGGCGTTTGCATTGGCCAAGAAGGAAGGGATCAATTACCTGGAACAAGCCGCACAAAACCTGGAAGCACTGGTTGAATTAAACGACAGGCAATTGGATGAGGATGCCAGTATTAGTGACCACAACTATGCCACGGCAAGAAATCTTATGATAATTACCATGATTATCAGTCTGGTTATTGCTATTGTGATTACCATGTATTTTACCCGCTACCTTATGGGACAGCTTGGTGGTGAACCTGAGGAGGTTGCTGAGATTACAAGGGAGATTGCAGACGGTAACCTCATAAGACGTGATACCGGAAGAAGGAAAGGAATATATGGTGCAGTACAGGATATGTCGGATAAGCTTCACGAGATCATCATTACCATCATCAACGGTTCAAATAATATTGCCAGCGCTACCGAACAAATCAGCAGTGCATCCCAGGAACTGTCGCAAGGTGCAAACGAGCAGGCTGCATCTGTGGAAGAAGTGACTTCCACCATGGAGGAAATGAATGCAAACATTGAGCAAAACAATCAAAACTCCATTCAAACGGAAAAAATTTCAGTCAATGCACAGGAAGGCATTCGTGATGTTAATAAGCGTACCCAAAAAGCACTGGATGCCAATAAGGAAATATCCGAGAAGATAACCATCATCAATGACATCGCATTTCAGACTAACATCCTTGCTCTCAACGCTGCTGTTGAAGCTGCCCGTGCAGGAGAACACGGAAAAGGTTTTGCTGTTGTAGCAGCCGAAGTCCGGAAGCTGGCTGAAAAAAGTAAGGTTGCCGCAGAGGAGATTGTAGATCTTGCGCTGAAAGGGCTAAACCTTTCGGAAGAAGCCAGCAACAAACTTACAGAAATATTGCCCGAAATCGATAAATCGACCAGCCTTGTTCAGGAGATTACAGCGGCCAGTTCAGAGCAATCAAGTGCGGTCGGACAGGTAAGCAAAGCCATGCAAGAGTTGAGCCAGATAACCCAGCAATCTGCAGCATCGAGTGAGGAACTGGCAACCAGTGCCGAAGAAATGAGTTCACAAGCCGAACAGCTAAAAGATATTGTGGCATTCTTTAAAATTGATACAAAATCCCGACATGCGTTATTCGCTAATACTCCAAAACGTAATGCGGAAAAAAAGAAGCATTTCGCTGAAAATACACTTTCAAAGAAAAAAAATGGTAAAACTGCTTATATCCAAATGGATGAGAAGAACTCATCTGTAAATGAAGATCAATATGAAGCATATTAATTAAGTTGCAACCAACATCAACTAAACTCTATGCAATATGTGTACACTTGATGAATTAATAATATTTTTGGAAAAACGGGCTCAAAAACTTTCCCTTGATTATTCAACCCATTCACGCTCCGTTTCAGAAAAATGCAATGCTGTGAATAACCGAGAGGATTTCGTGGGACTTATTGACAGTTTGGATGACACTAAAAAATTTCAGGCGTTAAGCAATAAAATTATTGCGCTTTTAAAGGAGGTATCCTGGTTAAAACATACTCAAGGCGGAAACGCCAACATGATTCATGATGAAATAATCCATGATCTTGCGAACAAAACAGTTAAACAAAACATTGCTTATGATTATTCTCATCCTCTATGGGGATATCCTCCTTTTATTTGCGCGCTAATATTCCTTTTAAAAGAAATTGAGGCTTACGAAAAATGTGCTGAATTGAACAAACTGTTCATTCAGTTCAGCGGAGCCAGGTAAAACAGGTCTGTGTATTGACCTTAATTACTTGATCTTATATAGCGAATATGCATAATTAATTTAATAGAAAGTCAATGCCTGATAAGAATATTTTATATGTTGATGATGAAATTGGGAATTTAAACGTATTTCAGGTTGTATTTAAGGATAATTATAACATTTTTGTCGCACAATCTGCTGCTGAAGCAAAAAATATCCTCAATGAATATCATATCAAGGTGGTGCTTACTGATCATCGTATGCCGGGAATAACAGGAATTGAGCTGGTTAAGCAGATTAACGAAACTCATCCGGAGGTGATTTGCATTGTTTTAACTGCCTTTCCCGATGCTGAAATTATGATGGAGGCGATAAACAAAGCAAGGATTTATCGATTTTTGCTAAAACCATGGAAAGAATTTGAAATAATACAAGCCATTGATAATGCTTTGGAAATGTACAATACCAGAAAAGAAAATGAAAATCTGGTTCATGAACTTCAGCATAAAAATATAGAGCTTAGTATTGCAAAGGAAAAAGCAGAAGCATCGGAAAGGTTGAAATCAGCTTTTTTGGCCAACCTTTCTCATGAAATCCGTACACCATTGAATGCCATCATGGGATTTTCGTCTCTTCTGCATTCAAGGATAAAAACAGACAGAATAAAGGACTACGCCAAGATCATAGAGGAATCGGGGAATAACCTGTTGCATATTTTTGACAACATCATTCAAATGGCACGCATTGAATCCAACGATGTGTTCCTTCAATCAATGACTTTTGAGCTGCACCCGTTTATGGAAAGCCTCTACAATATTTTTAAACCAAAAGCACTCAAAAAACATCTGAATTTACACCTATCGGTAAATACGCCTCTTAAAAAAACTATACATACCGATAAAACAAAATTACACCAGATACTTCTTCATCTGATTGATAATGCCATTAAATTTTCAGAAAACGGCAATATTTTGTTTGGATATAAGCTGGAAACAGAATCTCAGATAATCTTTTTCGTTGAAGACACAGGCGCCGGCATTAAGGATTATGATAAACCATTTATTTTCAATGCATTTTACCAGAGCTGCGCTCATGAGTATAGGGGAGCCATGGCTGGAAACGGATTAGGATTGACAATTGTTAAGAAATATGTGGAAATACTGGAAGGGAGAATATGGTTTCAATCCTACTATGGCAAAGGTTCAATATTTTACTTCTCCATTCCCCTTCAAAAAAAATCAGAAACAACCCCTTCGTTTTTATCAAATCTGAAACATGTGGTTGTGCTTGATAAAGACCAGGATCGTATAGGTTTGATTCGGGATTACTTCCAGTCTTCCGGTTATTCAGTTTACAAGGCAAAGAACGAAAAAGAAGTTTATGAATTTTGTCAAACTCATGATGTTGTTTTGTGCATCGTCTCTGAACGTGCGGTTTATCCGGATAAAAAATACCTGTTATGCAGGCTCCGGGAGGCAGATATACACATCCCGTTGGTTGCCATTGTCAATGCAGCAAATGAAAACATTTTCGGGGAAATCCCGGTAGATGCTTATCTGAACGAACCTTTCAATAAAGAAGATATTGAAGTGATTCTACACCATTTTATTCATTTCGCTCCCCGTGGATAAGGGTTTAACACAGATACATCCCTGCATCTCCGATTCGATTTTCTTATCGTTCATCAAGTTTTACAACCTTATTAATACCAAGTTTTTTCATTTTGGAATGCAGGGTTGTCCTGTTTAGACCCAACATTTTTGCCGCACCATTATTACCGGATATTCTCCAGGACACAAGATCCAACACCTTAATGATATGATTTTTTTCAACCTGTTCAAGGCTAAATGAATCTGCTATTGCTTTTTCTGCTTTTTCAGGAATCATTGTTTCTATATTCAGTTGGTTTGTATTGCTCAGTATAACTGCCCGCTCAATAATGTTTTCCAGTTCTCTGATATTGCCTGGCCAGGAATAACCCACAAGTTTGTTGATGGTAGCCCTGGGCAGGGATGTAATGTTCTTTCTGTAAATGCCATTGTATTTTTTTATGAAAAAATTCACCAGTTCCGGAATGTCTTTTTTCCTGTCTCGCAAGGGAGGCACCATTATTGGAAACACATTCAACCTGTAATAAAGGTCGCTGCGAAAGCTGCCGTTCTCAATTTCTTTTTCGAGCTTTTTATTAGTGGCAGAAATAATCCTTATATCAGTATTTATAACCTTATTGCCTCCTATGCGTTCAAATTCATTTTCCTGTAAAACACGCAACAGTTTTGACTGTATATTTACCGGAATTTCACCGATTTCGTCCAAAAACAGGGTGCCCCCATTGGCTAATTCAAACTTCCCGATTTTTTGACGGATAGCCCCGGTAAACGCACCTTTCTCAAAGCCAAACAACTCACTTTCAATTAACGATTCAGGTATTGCTGCACAATTTATTCCTATGAATGGTTTATTGTGCCGTGAACTCAGATTGTGAATGGCCCTGGCCAGTAATTCTTTTCCGGTTCCGGTTTCGCCACTGATTAACACCGATGCTTCAGTCCCTGCTACCTGTTCAATCTGATTCAGCACTTTTTTAAACAGCCCATCAACACAAATAATGTTTTCAAAATTCTTAGTAAGCTTGATCTCTTCTTTCAAATAATAATTTTCTGCCTCCAGCCGTTCTTTTAATTGAGTAAGCTCCAGGTTTTGTTTGGTTAGTTTGTCATATAGCATCCTGTTCTTTTGTCTGAGATTGTACAGGTGAATAGCGTTGTCAATATCCAAACGTACTTCATTTTCTTTCCATGGTTTTAATATAAACCGGTATACTGCATTTTGATTGATGGCATTGATGGCAATATCAAAATCAGCATAACCCGAAAGGATCATATAAACCACATTTGGATATTTTGTTTTTACGTTGGAGATAAATTTAATACCATCTTCTTGTGGCATGCGTTGGTCAACGATGGCCACTTTTATTTCATGCCTTTCCATGAGCTTATATCCTTCTGCTGCTGATTTGGCCAACAATAGTTCATATTCTTCATGGAAAACAACCCAAAAGGTGTCCAGATTGCCTCGTTCGTCATCAATATAAAGAATGGTATCTTTCATAGGTTAAAAAATGTGATTAAAAAATATATAGCCTTTAAAATTCATTGATTAGATTGAACATGCCAGGGGTAATTCAATTCTGAATTCGGTTCCTTCGCCAGGTTCAGAATCATATTCTATTACACCCTGATGTTCTTTAATTATCTTATAAGAGATGTATAATCCCAGTCCTGTACCTGTACCCACCTCTTTGGTAGTGAAAAAAGGATCGTATACTTTATTATGAATATCCGATGGAATCCCTTGCCCATTATCTCTTACTGAAATCAAAATCCCCGATTTATCTTTATTATATTCAGAAGCAATCCAAATCATCCCCTTACCGTTTATGGCATCAATGCTGTTGGTTAATATGTTAATCAATACCTGATGTATTCTCCCCGGGATGCAATATACAGCGGGAATATCCTTTAAGGTTTTATTTACAGTAATATGGTTTTTAATCCGGTTATGCAGCATAACCAATGACCCGTTTATCAGATTATTAATGTTGGCCCAGGAAAAACGATCATCGGTGTCTCTTGAATAACCCCGCATGCTTTCAATAATTTCAACTGTTTTGTTAACCCCATCCTGAATGGTAGAAAACATGTTATCAGCATATTGAATGGTCTCCTCTATATTATAAAAACCCGATATTACTTTTTCATCCTTTGTGCCCTCTGATTGATAATCCTCCCGGCATTTTTTGATTGCTGTTATGATTTTATCATAACA
>CAZZBU010000156.1:5564-7538 GCA_964652315.1 uncultured Bacteroidales bacterium | reverse complement strand
TGTATGGCTTCAGCCAGATGGTGGGGTTGGATGGATGTTTCACCCTCGAGGTCGGCGATGGTACGGCTTACCTTGAGGATGCGATCGTAAGCCCGGGCACTCAGGCCTAGCTTTTCCATAGCATTTTTCAGCATGGCCTGTCCGGCAGCATCAATGCTGCAATAGGTGCGTAACATTTTAGAGCTCATCTGGGCATTGGCATGTACACCGTTTACGCTGGCATACCGCTCTTCCTGTACTTTCCGCGCAGTCTCCACCCTGGCGCGGATGGCCTGGCTGGGTTCGGCCTCCCGGGCTTCAGACAGTTCTTTAAACGGCACCGGCACTACTTCGATATGGATATCGATGCGATCCAGCAAGGGACCGGATATTTTATTCAGATATTTTTGTACCACGCCTGGTGAACACACACAGTCTTTTTCCGGATGGTTGTAGTAGCCACAGGGGCATGGGTTCATGGAAGTCACCAGCATAAAACTTGCCGGGTATTCCACGGTAAACTTGGCCCGGGAGATGCTGATGAGCCGATCTTCCAGGGGCTGACGCATCACCTCCAGTACCGTGCGTTTAAATTCAGGTAGCTCGTCCAGAAACAACACCCCATGATGGGCCAGCGAAATCTCTCCGGGTTGGGGGTACGTACCCCCACCGACAAGGGCGACGTCCGAAATGGTATGATGCGGGCTGCGGTATGGCCTGCGGGTCATCAAAGAGGTGTTTTTATCAATTTTCCCGGCGACCGAATGAATTTTGGTAGTTTCTAAAGCTTCCGGCAGGGTAAGGGGTGGAAGGATGCCAGGGATTCGTTTGGCCAGCATGGTTTTGCCTGCACCGGGCGGGCCAACCATCAGAATGTTATGAGATCCGGCAGCAGCAATCTCCAGGGCGCGTTTGACGTTTTCCTGGCCCTTTACATCGGAAAAATCAATTTCGTATTTATTGCCCCGGTTTTTAAATTCAGCCTGTATATCAACGATGGTAGGTTGTAAAGAAGATTCTCCGGTAAAAAAATCAATTACTTCTTTGATGTTTTTTACGCCGTAAACCTCCAATCCTTCCACAACAGCCGCTTCACGGGCATTGGCTTCGGGGAGGATAAGGCCCTTGAATCCATCTTCTTGCGCTTTCAGGGCAATGGGCAGCACTCCTTTGATGGGATTTACACCGCCATCAAGGGATAACTCGCCCATGATAACATATTCTTCCAGGGGCCCGGCAACAATCTGTTCTGATGCGGAAAGGATACCAATTGCAAGGGGTAAATCATAGGCCGAGCCTTCCTTACGGATGTCAGCCGGAGCCATGTTGATGACCACTTTTCGTCCGGGCATTTTATACCCGTTTGTGCGCAGCGCAGAGTCTATGCGTTGCTGGCTTTCTTTCACTGCAGAATCCGGCAGGCCAACCAAATGAAAGTTTATGCCGGTACTTACGTTTACTTCAATGGTAATGGTCGTTGCATTGATGCCATGCACAGCACTGCCATACGTTTTTATCAGCATTGTTGATTTATTTAAGCCGTTTATTTTGCGGTCTGTAACAACAGGGTTTACAGCCGATTTTTTGTATCTGACTGGAAAGATAGGAAAAAAACAGGGAAAGTACTAAATTTTGTTTTCCCGGAAATTGGTTTCTGCGTGGTGAAGCATAAAATCAAGTTTTAAGTTTTTGCTGATAGGCATACCACTGTTGAATTGATTTTGCTTTTGAGATTAGATTTTCTTTATCCATAGGCTTACTTTCTGTACTTTATATGTGCGAAAGTAAAAATATATATTTCCCGTAAAAATCGGGGGGGATGTTTTCTATATGTTGCATTGTTTTTTGTTTGAAGGTTAATTATTATCCAGTTGATCGATAATTTTTCGAATTTCTTTCAGTTCCTGTGCTGAAGCTTTTTTATTGCCCAGCAATTGCATGACAAGCTCGGTACTGGAACCTCCAAATGCCGATTCCAAAAATTTGTCAAGCAAG